>CAKVKI010000012.1 GCA_934754975.1 uncultured Alistipes sp.
TGGTAGGCCAGCATGAAGAAAGCCACGACCGACGCCAGCAGGTCCGACAGCGGCATCGAACACCAGACGCCCCAGCTGCCGTCCCAGCGGGTGTAGACGTCGAAGATGTGCGGCAGGAAAATCAGCCCCGGCATCAGGAACAGCAGCTGGCGCGAAAGCGACAGGAAAATCGCCTTGCCGGCCATGCCGATGCTCATGAAGAAGTTGGTCGCCACCATCTGGAATCCGATGATCGGGAAGCAGATAAAGACGATGCGCATGCCCTCGACCGACAGCCGGATCAGCTCGGGATCGTTCGTGAAAGCCGACACCGCCAGCCGCGGAACCAGCTCGCCCAACAGGAATCCGGCCATCGTGACGCATGTGGCGCCGATGATCGTCAGCTTCAGCACGCGCAGCACGCGTTCGTACTGCCGGGCGCCGAAATTATAGCCCGCAATGGGCTGCATGCCCTGGTTGATACCCATGACGATCATCACAAAGAAGAACGCCAGCCGGTTTACGATGCCGTAAGCGCCGATCATCAGGTCGCCGCCGTACTGTTTCAGCCCCTTATTGATCAGGATCACGATGAAGCAGGCCGCGAGGTTCATCAGGAACGGCGACATGCCGATCGCCAATATGTCGCGCACGATCTTGCGGCGCAGGCGGTAGATGCCGGGCTTGAAGTGAAGCAGTTCGCTCCGATCCGAAAGGATATGGAACTGCCAGACGAGCGCGATGACCTGCGCCAGCACCGTGGCGATGGCCGCGCCGCGGATGCCCCACCCGAAACCGTAAATGAACAGCGGGTCGAGCGCGGCGTTGATCACCACCGTATAGATCGTGGCGTACATCGACTTGCGCGGGTGGCCCGAAGCCCTCAGCACGGAGTTCAGGCCCAGATACATATGCGTAATGACGTTACCCATGAGAATAATCGTCATGTAGTCGCGCGCATAGCCGATCGTCGCTTCGCTGGCCCCGAAGAAATAGAGGATCGGATCGAGGAACAGCAGTGTCACCAGTCCGAACGAAAGGCCGATAATCAGGTTCAGCACCACCACGTTGCCGAGGATGTTCTGCGCCGTTCCGTAATCGCGCTGTCCCAGGCGCATCGACACCAACGTCGCGGCGCCCACGCCCACCAGCGAACCGAACGCCGCGGCGAGGTTCATCAGCGGAAAGGTCAGCGCAAGCCCCGAAATGGCCAGCGGCCCTACGCCGTGGCCGATGAAGATGCTGTCGACCATGTTGTAGAGCGAAGAAGCCGTCATGGCGATGACCGCCGGCACGGCATATTGTACGAGCAGTTTGCGGATACGCTCCGTTCCGAGTTCCGCAGCCGCTCCTTTTATTGTTGCAGACATAATTATTCGTTCATGTTATCAGTGCGCCGCCGATCTTCCGGAAACAGGGTTCGGACTGCTCCGGCCCGCCCGGTATGGCGGTCATCCGGATTCCCGTCCGGATATCGCCGGCAGGCGGCAAAAATCGGCCGCCGCGCTCCGGCGTCCGTTTCGGCAAAAAACCGGACTCAGGCTATTCCAGCTCCCAATCGCTGCCGTCCTTGCGGTCCTTGACGCGGATTCCGGCGGCGGCCAGCCCGTCGCGGATACGGTCGGAGGCGGCCCAGTCCTTCGCGGCGCGGGCCTTCAGGCGTTCGTCGAGCAGCATCCCGACCAGCGGCGTCACGTAGTCGCGGCCCGAAGCCGAGCCGGCGGCTTTCTCGTCGCGCAGGCCGAGGATGTCGAACGCATAGCGGCGAACGGTCGCCTTCAGCGTTTCGAGGTCGGAGGCCGTAATGGTCTGCTGGCCGTCCGCGAGCTGGTTGATGATGCGCACCCAGTCGAACAGCGCCGAAATGACCATCGGCGAATTCAGGTCGTCGTCCATCGCCGCGCGGCACCGCTCCTCCAGTTCGGCAGGATTGACCGTCGAGACGTCGGCGGGTTTGATCCTGCCGAGCGCTTCGATGCCCTTCATCAGGCGGTCGAGCCCCTTCTCGGCGGCCTGCAGGGCCTCGTTCGAGAAATCGAGCGTCGAACGGTACTGCGCCTGCAGCACGAAGAAACGGATCGTCATCGGCGAATAGGCCTGCGAAAGCAGTTTGTGGCTGCCGGTGAAAAGTTCTTCCAGCGTGATGAAGTTGCCCAGCGACTTGCCCATCTTCTGGCCGTTGATCGTAATCATGTTGTTGTGTACCCAGTAACGGGCCGAATCGTGGCCCAGCGCCGCCGTGGACTGCGCGATCTCACATTCATGGTGCGGGAACATCAGGTCCATGCCGCCGCCGTGAATATCGAAACGCTCGCCCAGGTAGCGGGTACTCATGGCCGAACATTCCATATGCCAGCCGGGGAATCCCTCGCCCCAGGGCGAGGGCCAGCGCATGATATGTTCGGGCGACGCCTTCTTCCACAGCGCGAAGTCGTACGAATGGCGCTTGTCGCTCTGTCCGTCCAATTCACGGGTGTTGGCGATAATGTCGTCGAGATTGCGGCCCGAGAGCCTGCCGTAATTGTATTTCCGGTTGTACTTCTCCACGTCGAAGTAGACCGAGCCGTTCGACTCGTAGGCGAACCCGTCGGCCAGAATCTTCTTCACGAACTCGATCTGTTCGATGATATGTCCCGACGCATAGGGTTCGATCGACGGCGTTTCGACGTTCAGGGCCTCCATCGCACGGTGGTAACGCTCCGTGTAGTAGTGCGCCACTTCCATCGGCTCCAGCTGTTCGAGCCGCGCTTTCTTGGCGATCTTGTCCTCGCCCTCGTCGGCGTCATGCTCCAGGTGTCCCACGTCCGTTATGTTGCGCACGTAGCGCACCTTGTAGCCGCTGGCCTTGAGGTAGCGGAACAGCAGGTCGAACGTCACGGCGGGGCGGGCGTGGCCCAGATGCGGATCGCCGTAGACCGTGGGACCGCAGACATACATGCCCACACGACCGGGAGTCAAAGGTTCGAACGTCTCCTTGCGGCGGGTGAGCGTATTGTAAAGTACGAGTTTCGATTCCATATTATCCGAAAAATTTACCGCAAAAATAAGAAATTTAATCGACATGCGCCAGAATCGCGGAATTAATCGTACCTTTGCGGCGACAATAATAGTGCGCGCCGGTCTGACGCTACCCGTTTTTCCCTACCGTATATTATGCGACAATACGAATTATCCGGCTCCCAGAACCGGGACAAAACCGATATGCAATGACTTTTAAGGAACTGAACCTCATAGAACCCATCATGCACGCCGTAGCCGAGAAGGGCTACATCACCCCCACGCCCATTCAGGAGCAGGCCATTCCGCCCGCACTCGAAGGACGCGACCTGATGGGCTGCGCCCAGACAGGAACGGGCAAGACGGCGGCTTTCACACTGCCGATCCTGCAGCTGCTCTCGGGCCAGCCCCGCACCAAAGGCCGCCGTCCGGTCAAAGCGCTGGTACTCACGCCGACACGCGAACTGGCGATCCAGATCGACGAGTGCTGCCGCGATTACGCCCGTTACACCGACCTGCGCCACTGCGTGATCTTCGGCGGCGTCAACCAGCGTCCGCAGGTGGACGCCCTGCAGCGCGGCGTCGACCTGCTGGTCGCCACGCCGGGCCGCCTGCTCGACCTGATCGGACAGGGATACGTTTCGCTCTCCGACATCCGATTCTTCGTACTCGACGAAGCCGACCGGATGCTCGACATGGGTTTCATCCACGACATCAAACGGATACTTCCGCTGCTGCCCAGAGAGCGGCAGACGCTCTTCTTTTCGGCGACGATGCCCTCGGACATCGTCACGCTGGCCAACTCGATGCTCCGCGAGCCGGTATACGTCACCGTCACTCCTCCGGCGTCGGTCGTCGAGACGATCAGCCAGAGCGTCATGTTCGCCGAAAAGGCCGAGAAAAAAGACCTGCTCATCAGCCTGCTGCGCGAACGCTCCGAAGGCTCGGTGCTGGTTTTCTCACGCACCAAGCACGGTGCGGACCGCATCGCCCGCATCCTCACCAAAGCGGGCATCGAGGGACGCGCCATCCACGGCGACAAGTCGCAGGGGGCCCGCGAACGGGCCATGAACGATTTCCGGGCTGGCCGCTGCCGCGTACTGATCGCCACCGACATCGCCGCGCGGGGCATCGACATCAGCGAACTGCCGCTGGTAATCAATTACGACCTGCCGGAAGTGGCCGAAACCTATGTACACCGCATCGGACGCACGGGACGCGCCGGGCACGACGGCACGGCGATAGCCTTTTGCTCGGAAGACGAACGCCCGCTGCTGAAAGACATCCAGAAACTGACCGGACTTGTCCTCGATCCCGAATCGGGACGCCTGACGCCGGGAGTGCAGACCGAACCGAAATCCGCCCGGAAACAGGACGGCCCGAAGCAACCCGCACAGCATCGAGACAACCGGACACAGGCAGGACAAAACCGGGGAGGACAGAACCGGGAGCGCAGACAGAACGCCCCCAAACGCGACGGACAGGATCGAAGCGCACGCACGCAGGACCCGCAGAACGGCAGCAGCCAGCAGACGGACGGCCGCGAACCGGGCCGCCGCAGGCCGCACCGCCACAGACGGGGCGGCCGGAAATCCGAAGGACAGCGTTCCTGAAAAGAATCCGCCCCTGCGAATCAAAAATCCAATAACTTATACCGGGTCCGGACTTCGGACATCGCCATCGGTTCCTCGTAATGCCACCACTCGCGGCGGTAGGGCACCAGCCCCGCTTCGCGCATCACGCTTCCGAGCAGCTGGCGGTTGCGGCAGGCTTCGGCCGAAATGCGTCCTTCGGCCGCCAGCGCGGGTTCGTTGCCCGTGTGGGCCTCGTCGCCGAAAAAATCGACCGGAGTTCCCATATCGACCGGAGCGCCGGTCTCGTCGAGCAGCGTCACATCGACCGCAACGCCGTAGTTATGGCGTCCGCCGCGCGTTCCGTCGGCTACGTAAACCTGATTCGGCGTACCTTTGACCAATTCGTACATCTGCCGCTGCACGCTGACCGGACGCGCGGCGTCGCACACCAGCATCCGCCATCCGGGACGGCGCTCCCGCAGCAGCCGCTGCGCCGCGGCCACCTTGCGCGCGAAATGCGGAAGCAGGTAGGCGGTTTCCAGATCGCCGTAAACGTCGCGGCGCATGAAATTATCCGCGGTCGAGTACATCAGCTTCACCCGCAGCGTCGAATCCACGGCCAGCACATCCACCAGCCCCGCCCGGCGCATCCCGGCATCGAACCCCTCCTGTGCCTGCACCCCGCAACAAATCACGAGCGCTGCAAGCACCATCCAAACTCTTCTCATAACAACATCTCCATTTTTCAGTCCAAAGATAATCAATTATCTGTAAATCAAAAGCCACCGTCGAGCATACAGACGCTGCAAGCGGCCCGTCCGGATCAAAGCCCGGCTCCGGAAACCGCCGCAAACGCCGCGCGCACGCCCGCCGTTCCCAAACAAACGAGCGGCGGCATCTCCGGGGATGCCGCCGCTCATTCAATCTGCGAATATCGTTTATTGCGTCAGAACCGAAAATTCCGCAATGCCGGGACGGTCGCCCGTAGCGAGCGCCAGCGCCTCGAAACGGACGGTACGCCCGCGCAGCGGCTCAAACTCCACGACCTGCTCCACCGGATTGTTGACAATATTCGAAAATTCGCCCTCGGCTGCCATGCGGCCGTCGATCGACACCCGGTAACGAGTCACTACGCCGCTTCCCCAGCGGCTCTGGTCAGGCATATAAGTAAACCCGGAAAAAATCCGTTCCGCACCCGTATCGGCGGAAAACCCCATGAGACCCGCAGGAAGGTAAACCGCAGTCGAGGAATCGCCGTCGAAAAGCATAGCGGCCTCCCGGGCCGGAAGTTCCTTCACTTGAAATTTCCCGCAGGGAATATCGAAACTGCGCGAAGCCACGGCGCTCGTGCGGCCGTCTTCCGGGTCCCGGACAAGCGCCTTGACAACGCCCCGCCCCGTCATCGGAAAAGGTTTCGTGTACAACTCCGAAGCCGGTCCCGGCTCCGTCCCGTCCAGCGTATAGTGGATTTCCGCCTGCATGTCGCCGGCGACAAGCGTCACTTCGCCCGCACCGTTGCGCATGATACGCGGCTCTTCGAGCAAGACCGGTGCATCATAGGCTTCAACGTTGGAGATGCAGAGCGGACCGCGGGCCTGCTCGATACGAACACGGAGCGCCGGAGTCGAAACGCCTGCGAAACGAATAATTCGCTTGTATCCGATGGTCGTCATTTTCTCTGCAGTTTCGACAGGCCGCCATGTTTCGCCGTCGAGCCATTCGACGGCAAAGCGTCCGACGCGTTGTCCGAGCGGAATATACTCCTGGAGCAAAATGCGGTTCACGTGACGCGGCTGCGCAAACCGCAAAGAGAGCGTCGCCGCCGTCACGCCGTCGTCGGTAGCCCAATAAGTATCGGCCCTGCCGTCGACGGCCTTTGCCGCGGAGAATCGGCGCGAACCGCCCCGCACATTGTCGGCCGTCGCCCGGGCATCGGCGAAAAGATCGTGCGCGAATTCCGCATCGAGCGTACGGCGCCATTCCATGATACGCGCGGAATCCGCAGGATCGATGCGGCCGGCGCGATTGACGGGAAAATTGAGCAGCAGGTTGGCATTGCGGCCCACGCTTTCATAATAGATATCGACCAGGTGCGAAAGACTTTTGAGCTGGTGGTCCTCCCGCGGATGGTAGAACCAGCCCGGACGTATCGACACGTCGCACTCGCCCGGCAGCCATGTGTCGCCGTCGGATTCGCCGCATGTGAAATCATTGAGGTGTTCATCGCCGCTGCCCTTTACCATGCTCCAATTCGTCTGCCCGGCCCGGCCCTCTTCGTTGCCGATCCAGCGAATGTCGGCGCATGTGCCGCCGAAAATCACCGCTCCGGGCTGAAGTTCGTTGATCGTCCGGCGCGCCCGCTCGTAACCGTAGTAAGTCCTGGCGTCGATGCTGCGCTTCTCGTCCGCACCGCCGTACCAGCCGTCGCCGCCGTTCGCGCCGTCGAACCAATATTCGAAAAGCGGCCCGTAGCCGGTGAGCAGTTCGCGCATTTGGTTGTGGAAATAATCGACATATTCCTCCCGTCCGTATTCCGGATGGTTGCGGTCCCAAGGCGAAAGATAGATGCCGAATTTCAGTCCGTATCTGCGGCAGGCTTCCGACAACTCCCGCACCAGATCCCCCTTGCCGTTGCGCCACGGGGAGTTCTTCACACTGTACTCGGTATAAGCCGAAGGCCAGAGACAAAAACCGTCGTGGTGCTTGGCCGTGAGCATAACGCCTTTCATGCCGGCGGCCCGGAGCGTCCGCACCCACTGGTCGCAATCCAGATCCGCAGGATCGAACGTCGAGGCCGGCGTATCGCCGTATCCCCACTCCATATCGTTGAACGTATTGAGTCCGTAATGGACAAAAGCGTAGGTTTCCATTTGCTGCCCGGCGAGCTGATTGGCATTCGGAACCGGAAAGACCGGCGCAGGAGGCTCCACACGGCTGCATGCGGCCGCAAAGAGCAGAAAAACGGGAAACAGTCTCTTCATAGGGGCGGATAATTTTGTCAAAAATAAAGAAAAATAGAAACATACCGAAAAAATCAAGACATTTTAAAAACAAGCAGGTTTCAAGGAGCATTTTTTCCGACAACTACACATTCGACTTGACATATTGCAATATTTTCGTATATTTAACCCGTCACATGCGTATATACCGCCCCTAATTTAACCGTCCCGCTTATGAACAGACCTGCCATTCCAGTAACGCACCATCCCCTTTTTACGCCACGGACCGACCGCAGCCACAGTTGCGATCCCGTTTCCGGGCCAGCTCTCTGACGCCGCAGACGGATTCGTCCGAACCGGGGGGGGGCGTGCCCTCCAACCCGCAAGCGGGCGCAACCGTTCCTGTCCGATGCAGCGTTCCAAGGCTTCATCCCCGGCAGACCGAATAGGGCTGCCTTCGAGAGCAAATAATCTCTGCAAAGCAACGGACCTGCACGACAGAATGCCTCAAACCAGTTTTCACACACAAGCAAAATCACTCCAGACTAATGAAAAGAATACTCATCCTGCTGTTTGCTTTCATTGTCCCGACCGTATTTCCGGCATCCGGACACTCGGTAATTCCTGTTCCCGCCCTGGTAACAGAGAACAAAGGCGCATTCGTATTCACTCCCGGAACTACATTTTCAATCATCGGCACAGAAGCTCCCGATTTGACGGAGTATGTGCAAAGTCTTCCGCTGGAACTCGTCCCGGCAGCGAGGCACGCACGGATTCTGTTCCAGATAGGCGCCCGCCATGCCGGAGTGACCGCGGAAGAGGGTTACACGCTCCACGTCACTCCGAAACAAATTCGCATCGGGGCAAAAACCGAAACCGGCGCATTTTATGCGCTTCAAACGCTGCTCCAGCTTATTTCAAACACGGAAGGAGTCCGGAGCATCCCCTGCTTAACGGTCGAGGACGCGCCGCGCTTTCCCTACCGCGGCGTAATGCTCGACGTAAGCCGCAATTTCCAGAGCAAGGAGTTTATACTCAAACAACTGGACGCCATGTCCCGTTTCAAGATCAACCGGCTCCATTTCCACCTGACGGACGGCGCCGGCTGGCGGCTCGAAATCAAAAAATACCCCCGCCTGACCGAATTCGCCGCATGGCGGCCCTACCGCAACTGGCAAGAGTGGTGGGCGGCCGACCGGCACTACTGCGAGATTTCGGATCCCCGGGCCTGCGGCGGTTATTACACCCGGGAAGATATCCGCGAGATCGTCGAATACGCCCGCAAACGCCACATCACCGTAATCCCCGAGATCGAAATGCCGGGACACAGCGAGGAGGTACTCGCAGCCTATCCCGAATTGTCCTGTACAGGCGAACCTTATACGGCGTCCGAGTTCTGTCCGGGCAATGAACAGGTGTTTCAGTTTCTGGAAGACGTACTGACGGAAGTAATGGAGCTGTTTCCCTCGGAGTATATCCACATCGGCGGCGACGAAGCCGGCAAGGGCGCATGGCGCACCTGCCCCGCATGTCAGGCCCGCATGCGGGCGGAAGGACTCGCCGATGTCGAAGAACTGCAAAGCTATTTCATTCACCGTATCGAAGTTTTCCTCAACCGACACGGCCGCAGGCTGCTGGGCTGGGATGAAATCCTCGAAGGGGGTCTCGCCCCGAACGCCACGGTCATGTCGTGGCGCGGCGAGCAGGGCGGATTGCGCGCCATCAAAGAGGGGCACGACGCGATTATGACACCCGGCGAATACTGCTACATCGACTATGCACAGGACGCACCCTTCACACAGCCGGTTTCCATCGGCGGTTATACGCCGCTGCGCAAGGTATACAGCTTCAACCCCGCCTATCCGGATCTTACGCCTCAGCAACAGACGCATCTGCTCGGTGTGCAGGCCAATCTTTTTTCCGAATACATTTCGACACCGGAGCATGTCGAATATATGCTCTATCCCCGTGTGCTGGCCATGGCGGAAGTGGGCTGGAGCGATCCCGCCCAAAAGGATTTCGGGGATTTTCACCGTCGGGCGCTCACAGCCGTGGAGCGTTTGAAAGAGGCCGGTTACAATCCCTTCGACCTGAAAAAAGAATACGGGGAGCGCCCCGAAAGCCTGAAACCCGCCGAACACCTGGCGAAAGGCAAGCCCGTCGCCTACAACATCCCATGGCATGAAAAATATGCGGCGGCACATGAAAAAACACTAACGGACGGCCTGATCGGCGGGTGGACATACGGAGACAAACGCTGGCAGGGTTTTCTGGATTCGGATTTCGACGTAACGGTCGATCTGGGGCGAACGACGCGCCTGCACTATATCGGCATAACATTCATGCAGTCGATGGGTCCTTATGTATGGACGCCCCGGGTTGTCGAGATTTACATTTCGGAAAACGGATCCGATTTCAGGCTGCTCGAGACCATCCATAACGACATTTCCGAAAAATGCCCCGATTTACTCTTCCGTACCTTCGCCTACGCAGGCGACACTTCGGCCCGTTATGTTCGCTGCATCGCCCGCAGTAACGGCATAGCCGGCGGATGGCTTTTTGCAGATGAAATCATTATACAATAGAGTAAAAATAAAGGCGCATTAAAAAATGCGCCTTTATTTAACACATAATAGAGCTTTTTTAGCTACAAAAGCGTTCATTTGTATTATTTTTATTAATCCCTTACTTTACACATACAATACTGGCTCACCGTAAAATGATAATCATACTCACATTTTAAGCAATTTACATTACACATACAAAGCAAATAATCATTTTATGCGACAAATTATAAGCATAATGCAATACAACCGGCAAAAGCCATATTACATTTCAAACCGACAAACACTATAAAAAATCACAGTTCGGCTTTTGAGATATCTAAAATTTAATTATATTTACAACTGAAATTAATCAAACTAATTAATTTCGCGTCATCCCCGATCGCTTTCCGACCATTCGGAAAGCCAGAACAGAAGAGAAGAAAACCAGTTTAAAACACCTAATTATCAACACTAAACCAAACTAAAAGCAACCAAAATCCCACACCCATTCTTCATCAGAAAAGATCGAAAAAATGAGCTTTTCTGAAAAATCACTAATCAATATTACGCTTATGTTTAATTTCAGATACGTTTAAATAAATATAATGAAATGACAGGGGTGAAACATCCCGGCAAACGGAGCGGGGCGGTCTTATGGCCGCCCCGCTGCTGTCAATGGGATTCGGAACTATTTTGCATAAATGAAGAACTCCGTAAGAGCCGGACCGCCGTTCTGCCCCTGAAGAATATCGTATTTCAGATAGCGGGTATTAATCGGCTCGAAGAACCCGATGTCATGCTGCGATGTACGGGGCAAGGAGCGGAGTTTCATGGCCAAGGTCCATGCTTCACCGTCCTCGCTGGTATAAACATCGACGTTAAGAGGAGCATAGTAACCGGAATAGTTTTTCGTGCAGAAACCCATTACATCCTGTTTCGCCCCCAGATCCACACAGATCGCATATATTTCATCCGCATAAAAATAACTGCCTGTATCATTATCGAAAAGCTGCGGACAATTGTATTTCGCGGGGTCATCGGGCAGCAATACATAGCTCGTATAGCCCGTACGGTCGGTCTGCAGTGTTCCTTCCGTGGGCGGCGTCAGCGTGTAATTCATGTAATCGGGAATCACGACGCTGAAATTCATGACTTTCCGGTCAGGATCGATAAAGACATCCTCACTGCCGCCGACCGACTTGATAACCATCGGAAGCACATAAACAGTCTCCTCTTTGATCTGCGGATCGATGAACGACGTGTCCGTCAGCCGGACTTTTATCGTGATGAGGTCTTCGCCTGCAGGAATCACGAACGAACTGCCGGCAACCGCCTGGTCGTTTACCAGGAAGGTGACCGCATTTGCGGGCATGGGCAGCTGTCCTTCGCCTGCAAGCGCAGGATCGGCTTCCAGCACTACACGCGTGTCGGTCTCTATCCCGTAGACCAGTTTCAGGCGGATGTCCGCAAATTCCGATCCTACGTTAATACCGGCGGGGGTGTTCGTTCCTCTGATCTCGGAGGAATTCGCACCCGAAGAAGTTCCGATTGCAAGGAGGTTGTTGACGAATGCGCTTACATTGATCGGATAAGCGACCTCGTTCTTGTTGGAACTGATATGCACGTCTTTGCTGCCGATGATTTGACGAATCACCGCCGTATACATATACTTCGATGCGGCTTTGTTCTCGACTGCAAAAGAGGTGTCGAGCAGCGTAGCTCTCACGGTTACGGCGATCTTTCCGGCCGGAATGACGATATCTCCTTCGACCGCTTCGCCTGTTTGGGGATCGACCGCAGAAAAAGCCACCGCACTCTCGGGAATCGGATCATGGCCGGCGGCAGCCAGTTCGGGATTTCCTCCGAGAACAAACTTCGTATCGGTTTTCACGGGCCATTTGAGTTTAACCTGAAAATCCGCGAAAGATCCGGTCACGAAAACACCGCGCGCGTCATGGGTCGCCGACAACGCTGTCGCCGTATTCGTATCGGGATACAGCTCCATGTAGGCGAAGTTATCGGTATAATAACCGGGCAGTTCGCTTTTGTCGTCGCTGCACGCCACGGCCCCCGCGGCGAATAAAGCGATAGCGACAACAGCCAATTTATTCCAATATTTTTTCATAATTCAATTCAATTTGGGTGGTTTTGCAACTATTTGCCATCGAAACGGGTATCCGGAATCCACGTTACGCTGCCTGCTGCGGTCATGTGGCGCTCGTTGGGCGTACAATCCTTGAAAACAAGGCCCGTACCTTCGTCCAGTTTCCAATATCCCATCAGATTGGGGTCCGTCGGTTTGGCCATGCTCAGCATATTCGCGTTAAGCTCCGTAGCGCTGAGGGCTTTCTTCCACAGGCGCACCTGTCCCATACGGCATTTGTCGAGGAACCAGCTGCTGCCGCTGGAGACCATCTCCATACCGTTGAACGTCACGGGACCGCCGTCGGTAGTTACCGTAAAGTCTTTCGTTCCGTTCACATAGACCGAAAGGTCGCCCGAAGCGCCGTTGTATGTAAACGCGATATGATTCCACGTATCCTTCGTAAAGAGGGTCGTCGTATTGTTCTGGGTTCCCATGTACTTAATCTGAAGCGAATTATAAGGGATCGGCGTATCGCCGAAACGGATGTAGATTTCCGTACTTGCCTTGAAATTGAATATCGCCTGATTGTTGATCTGAAATCCGGACATCCAGACCCAGCACTCGAGCGACCAGTCGTTCGTCTGCTGATTCCAGTTTTTCGAATCGTCGCCTATAGACTCGGTGACAGGATGCGAAGCGCTCACCATTTCGGGAACGAACTGCACGATGGGCTTGTCGAGCAGGAACAGCAGTTTCGAGGAGGCGGCAGAAGGCTGCACGGGGCCGTCCACGCTCAGGATGCGCATCGGAATCGCGTAATTCTCGCCGTTGGGAGTTTCAAACGGCTTGATCAGCAGTTCGATGGGGAAAGTCGATTCACCCGCCTTAAGGGTTACTTTCTGCGTATATTCCACGTACTTTTCGGGCAGCGCTTCATAACCGGCGCCGTTCTTTGAATTGTACTCTTCGACGAGCGCCGGATCCAAACCGAGCGTCGCGACGACAGTCTCGGACTGGGGTTTTACCAGCCGGACGGTCAGCGTCGTTTTGGTATCGGCACCGGCTTCGACAGCCAGTTTTGCGACGGACGAGTTGGCTGCCTGGTCGAAGTAGACGCGCTGATAATCTACGTCGTAGTCGCCTTCGCAGCCGGCCAGGGTCGCGAGCATCGCTCCGCAAACGGCCAACCCTGCAATGATTCTATGCATTTTCATAACTAATGAGCTTTTTTAAGTTATTTGATGACGGGATTCATAATTCCGGTAGCTTGACGCAACCACTTGTATTCGGGGGTATTCGGATAATCGTACTCCATATGATAGGTGCCTATGCCGCCCTTTTCATAGCCGGAGAGGGGCTGCCATGCAGCCATGCCGATCAGCGAAGGGACATAACGGCCGTCACGCGTCTGGAAGCCTGTATTGCCGCCGTTGACCGCATATCCGGCTTTCTCGAAATCCTCGCAATAAATAAGCTTTTTGGCGATCGCTTTTTCCATTTCCGGATTGTCGGCGGCTTCAAGTCCCCTGAGCAGTTTGTTGTAACGGCTGTCGAGATCGGAGTACCCCGTGCTGTAATATGCCTGGATGATATAATAATCGAAATAGTCGCGCGCATCGGGGTGCATGTTCTGCGGCTCGCCGTCTATCACCAGCAGGCGTCCCGTACCCGATTTGGGACCGAGGTATTTGCCGAGTTCCTTGATGAAGGTCAGGAAATAGGTGCGCTGGCGGTTTGCCGTCGGATCGCCGGAGTCGCCCAGGTGCGGTCCGGCGATATTGCCCGGCGCGCCGTAATTGGCCTCATAGTCGAAATCGAAGCCGTCCCATTCGTATTTGTCGATGGTGTCGACCAGCGATTTGGCATATTTGGCGATCGCCTTTTCAATACCCTCGGGCGAGGAGTCACCGTAATGGATCTCCTCGTTTTTGCTGCCATACTTCATATACCAGCCCCAGAATGCGGCCATCGCCTCTTCCTGCGTGTCGTACTTCACGCCGTCGACCGTAAGCGTATTCCGGACATCCGCGGGAGTCGTCTGGTCGCCGATGTTGGCAACGATGAAGCACATCGTCACGCGTGTGCCTTTCAGCCGTTTCACTTCGCGTTTGTCTGCCCACTTTTCGTCTGTAAGGCTGTGCCAGTTGCCCCACATCGACACGAAATCGACGCTGTCGGGAAGCCCCATCAGGCTGCCCTGAAGGCTTGCGCCTTTGCCTGTCCAGTTGCCGAACCAGCCGAAAGTTACGGGATGGTCGGAATTTTTGTATGCACGCAGATTTTCATAATATTCGTCTCCGTGCGGTTTGTAGTAATCCTTGGGTTCAACCTCGGTCCATTTGCTGCACCCGAGTACCGCACCTGCAAACAAGGCTACAATGGCTATGTTCAATATTTTCTTTTTCATATTTCCGTTTGTTTTTTGCTGTTGAAACCCTTAGTTCTTCTTGGCCCACCAGAGGTCGGTAGCTCCCGTATCGGGACCTCCCAGCAGCCGGACGGCCGCCTGCACATTCTGGCGGTTGCTCTGGTACTCTTTCAGCGCAAAGCGCAGACGACGCTGGCCGCGGGCGGTGGTGACGCCCTCGGTCGAAAGGTTGTCGACGGCCGGGAAGATGCCGGGATAGCCCGTGCGGCGGTAGTCGGTCCACGCCTCTGCGCCCAGCGGGAAATTGGCGATCCATTTCTGGGTGATGATGCGTTCGAGTTCACGTCCGTCGTCGGCCCATTTGATCGAAACGTCGCTTGTCGCGGCGATGTTGTACTTTCCGTTCTGGGGATCGGTATATCCGTCGGGGGTCGAAGTGTCGTCGGCAAGATAATTATCGACGCCGGTGGCGCCGCGTTCGGCGAACGAAATTTTCACGCCCTGTTCGTAGAGGTCCTTCGCAGAACCGCCCATTTCGGCCGCCCAGCCCAGCAGTGCGCCTTCTGCACGCAGGAAGTAGGCTTCCGACGCACTGAAAATCAGCATCGGAGTCGTCTCGGTTACGTTGGGCATCGAATACTTCCAGCCGTCTTTGGTCCAATAAGTGGCTTTCGCAATGCCCTTGATGCCCGAACGAACGCCGAGATACCCGAGATCATTGCCCGCGTTGTCGCTGGCCTTGATGAAGTACTTCTCGCGGCGGGGATCGTTATAACCGTTCATATAGGAGGTGATGCAGCCGTTAATCATGGCGTCCTGCCAGCTGACGCACACCTGATAGAACCCGTTTTTGTAACGGCCGTTGAGGTTGTCCCATGCCGTATCGTCCGCCGATGCCATAACGCCGATCGAATGTTGAACGGCCTCGCGCGCCTTTTCCTTGGCATAATCGGGCAGCACGCCGCTGATCCGGATAGCCATGCGGAGCTTAAGCGTATTGGCGAATTTCACCCACTTGCTGTAATCGCCGTTGTAAACACGGTCGGATGCGGACAGCGGGCGGTAGCCCGTATCGCCTGCAGCGACCGTCAGGACGGAGATGGCCGCATCGAGGTCGTCGAACATGGCCTTGTGGGCACTCTCCTCGTCATCGTAAGCCACCGTGTATTTGCCCTCCTGGACCTGCGAATAGGGAAGCGGGCCCTGCGTGGTGAGTACGTTCTGCATGATCGCGACACGGCAGACCTGGGCCACGGCGAAGATGGCGCCTTCGCCCTTGGTATTGCGCAGGACGGAGAAATAGTTCGGATACATGGTTTCGTAGTACCAGTTCACCGACCACTGATTCCAGTCGTCGTCGACATTATACGTATAGAAGTGGAAGTTTTTCGACCAATTGTTCGTCACGGTAATATAGCCGCCGAACGGCCCGGCCCAGAACGTGTTGTTTCGCTGGCAGGGGTTCTCTTCCGCCGAAGACATGCAGTCGATCAGCACCGAGATGCTCGGCGTGAGTTTGGTGGGTTCGTTCGGATTCGTGTTGTACTTCTCGAAATTGTCCGTACAACTGCCGGCCGCAAGCGGAAGCAGGACTGCGCCGACAATATATTTCATTATTTTTTTCATGGCATGAACGTATTTAGAATTGCAGTTTAACGCTAAAACCTACATTGCGCATGTTCGGCTGCATGAAGTAATCGTAGCTCGCATACATGCTTTTGGTCGTCGAAGGAGCCATTTCGGGATCGAACGGAGCCTTGCAGTAGATCATCCAGAGGTTCTTGGCAACCAGACCGAGCGTCATACGCATTTTGTTGCGGAACCACTTCTGCGGCAGCGTGTAGCTCAGGCTCATCTCCTGCAGACGCACGTTTGTAGCGCTGTAAGTGTAATATGCGCCGTAACCTGCAATGGACTTGTAATATTTCTCAGCGTCTACATAGCCGTTGTTGATCCACATTCCGCCGTTATCACGGGTTTTGGCCGAAGCCTCCGACACGCCGTACTGATCCAATACGCTTTGCGTGCCGCTCAGAGCGATACCGCCGATGCGCGCCGTAAATACGATGCCCAGGTCGATGCCTTTATAAGAGAATGTATTGTTCCAGCCCATGTTGAAATCGGGAAGGATCGAACCGATCTTCTTGTCTTCGATCTGCGACATTTCGACCTCTCCCGTCTGGGGATTGACATAGATTTTTCCGTTGCCGTCGGTACGCAGCATGTGGTTTATATAGACGTCGCCCATCGAACCGCCCTCTTTCAAAAGAACGCGGGCGTCGAGATTTCCGAATTTGGCTATCTCGAACTCCGGCATGTCGATCATCTCGCCTGTAAGCGGGTTCTTCGCGCCGCTGTTCAGTTTGACGACCTTGTTGTCGTTCCATGTGAAGTTGTAGTTGGTCGACCACATGAAATCGCCCCACTTGTTATTGTAGCCCAGCCCCAGCTCGACGCCCTGATTCTGGATATTGCCCGATTGGACGTAAGCGTTGCTGTAACCCGACGACGCCGAAAGCCCGATCTTGAACGTCTGGTCGTAAGTATTCGAACGGTAATAGGTGGCGTCGACGGTGAAACGATTCCACAGTTTGAGGTTGAAACCGGCCTCCCACGATTTGGTTTTCTCGGGTTGCAGGTCGCGGAAAGGATAGGTTGCAGTCGAGTTCCAGTCCTTGTTCTCCTCGTTGAACGTGTAAGTGATCTGCGTAAGGTAGCGGTCGAACGAGTTGGCCACTTCGGTGTACGAACCGCGGACCTTCAGGAAAGATATCCACTTGGGCATCTCGACCATGTTCGACACCACGGCCGAAAGTCCGACCGAGGGATAGAAAAACGACTTGTGATCGGAGTACGCCAGCTGCGACTCCCAATCGTTACGGCCGGTCAGCGTCAGGTAGAGCATCGACTTCCAGCCCAGCTCGACGTTGGCGAAGACTCCCTGCGACTGGTCGTGCCATTCGGATACTTTGGGTTTGAATTTGGCTGCGTAATTGATGCTGTGGATCGAGAAGAAGTTGTCGTCGCGCAGATCGCCGCCGTATCCCATCATATCCTCGCGCTTGTCGTTTATCGAAGCGCCGATGTTGGCCATCAGCGACCAATCGCCCCACGTTTTGTTGATATTGAGCATCACGTCGCCGTAGAAAGTCCGGTTGTCGGTTTTCGTCTCGACGTAATTACCCGATTCGCCCGCGAAGATCGGGTCCGTCGTGGCATAGAGTTTCCGTGTGGCACGCGTATTCGTGTTGTCGAGACGTATGCGTCCGGCGACATCCAGCCAATCCAGAATCTGGTATTTGAGCGATGCGTTGAGCATGTAGCGTTTTTTGTTGTTCTCACGGTTCATGCGCTCGGCGATCCAATAGGGATTCTGCAGCGAGATTCCCTCGTTGCCGTAAGGCCAGTACTGCTTGTAAATACCGCGCGATTCGTCCCAGCGCTCGAACATGCGCACTTCGTCGAACGACTCGCCGCGCGGAAAGAGGTAAAGCGACGGAACGGGATTGAAATACTGCCCCGAAGAGGTCATGTTCTTGTCTTTCTGAATGATGTAGCTGCCGCCCACGTCGAGCGTCATCTTATCCTTCAGGAACGACGCCGTATTGCGGAACGAGAAGTTGTAACGCTCGTAGTCGTTATTCGGAATCATACCGCTGGCATTGGTCGTGGCGACCGACACGTAGGTCTGGTTCTTGGCCGTGCCCGTCGAGAACGACACGGCGTTCATCACGTTCACACCCGTATTGAAGAATTTCTTCGGGTCGTAATTGGCGCTGATCCTGTCGCCCCAGCTTGCGAACTCCCGGGTGCGGTTGCCGTAACGGGTCTGCATGTCGGGAAGCATGTAGGGCGTCGAGAAAGTCGTGTTGTTCGAAACGCTGAGCGTCGTTTTGTCTTTCGAGCCTTTTTTCGTATTGATAAGCACGACGCCGTTGGCGGCCGCATTGCCGTAAAGCGCAGCGGCGGAAGGTCCCGTCAGCATATTGATCGACTCGATATCTTCGGGATTGAGGTCGGCTACGGCGTCCGAACCGGGCTGATCCGAAAGAATGCTGTCGCCGGCGCCTCCCGTCGTCGTATTGAACATCGGAATACCGTCGATCACATAAAGCGCATTGTTATCCTTGGTGATGGATTTGGTGCCCCGCATCACCACTTTTGCGGCGCCGCCGGCTCCTACCGCCGAACTGTTGATGGTCACGCCGGCCACCTTACCGTTCAGGGAGTTCATGAAGTTGGCGTCTTTCACCGTGGTAATCTCTTCGGCTTTGACCTGCTGCACGTTGTAGGAGAGTGCTTTTTCCTGACGCTTGATACCGAGCGCCGTCACGACTACGGCGTTGAGTTCCGTAGCCTCTTCCCGGAGCGTTACATCGAGTTGTGTCTGGCCCGCATAAACAACCTCCTGCGTCTGATAGCCGATAAAGGAGATGACTATTACGTCGCCCGGGGATATATTCGGAAGGGTGAATGTGCCGTCGAGCGCTGTCGTAGTGCCCGATTTGCCGTCCTTGGTAATAACCGTAGCTCCGACGACCGGACCGGCCGCATCTTTTACGATACCTTTAACTGAGGCGGCACCCTCTTGCTGTGCGTAAGCGACAGGAGCGGTCAAAGCCTCGGCGGTAACTGCCAAAACAAGTGCTATACAGCACGTTAAGAGCATTGACTTGATTGATTTCCACATAATTTAAGCGTGTCTGAAATTAAACATAAGCGTAATATTGATTCACCATTCAGCAAGCCTCCGGAGTATCAGCGCAATACATTTTCGGGCAAAAATGCCATTATCGGAACGTTTGGTGTTTTTCGGATGTTCCTTATCTTTGCATAAAGGCGGATGCGGCTGTCCGGATTACAAATTGAAAAACAACCATAACATATGATACGATCCTGTTTCAAAAAAATCATTTTAACCGCAGCAGCCATCGCTGCCGGAACATGCGGTTCATTTGCCAGCGAACCTGAAAGTACGCTGCTGTTCGCTCCGGGCGACGGCGGTTCGAAATTCTATCGGATCCCGGCGCTCGTCACAGCGGCAGACGGCTCGATAATCGCCGTCGCAGATAAACGCATCGAAACGATGGGCGACCTCCCCAATAAAATAGACGTGGTGGCGCGCCGCAGTACGGACGGCGGACGAACATGGTCTCCGGTTTACAGCATCGTTGAACACGAGGGCGATTGCGGATACGGCGACGCGGCGCTGGTATCCGACCGTAAAACCGGGGACCTGCTCGCTGTCTTCGCTTCGGGAGCGGGCATGTGGACCACTACGCCCGACAATCCCATCGACATCAACGTCGCCCGCAGCAAGGATAACGGCGTGACATGGTCTGCCCCCGCACGAATCACGCCCCAACTGTGGGGAACAGCGTCGGAAAATCCCGTGTCGAAAAACTGGTTCGGCGCTTTTGCGGCGTCAGGCCGCGCACTGCAGCTGCACGACGGCACACTGCTTTTCGTCATCGCAGCCCGCACAGGCGAATCGTTCCCTCCGCTGGCCAATTACGTCTGCGCTTCGGAGGACGGAGGCTATACATGGAAACTGCTGCCCGCTCCGGCGGACGAAAACGGAGACGAAGCCAAACTCGCGGAGCTGGCCGACGGCAGTTGGCTGATGAGTATCCGCAATCCGGCGAAAGGCCGCCGGAAATATGCCGTATCGGCCGACCGGGGCCTGACATGGAGCGAACCGCAGCGGTGGGAAGACATGCCGTCGCCCGCATGCAACGGCGATATTGTGCGCTATACATTATGCAGCGCGGGCTCTGACCGCAACCGGCTCCTTCATTCGATTCCGCTTGATTCCGTTGAACGCCGCAATGTTTCCGTGCTGATGAGTTACGACGAAGGGAAGACATGGCCCGTGCGCAGGACCGTCTGGAACTGCAATGCGGGGTATTCGTCGCTTACGGTATTGCCGGACGGCGCAATAGGCCTGCTGACCGAAGTCGGCGATTGGGAAAACGGATTTGAAATCTACTTCACCCGGCTGACCTCCGAATGGCTCACGGACGGCAAAGATGCCGGCCGGTAGGACAGCCCCCGAAACGGCTCGCTCCCGTATTTGCCGCATTTTTCCTCAGCCCCCTCCAAAGGGCAGTGTCCGCCCATACCGAAACCGCTTGCTTTCGGCAGGAACTGAAAAGGAAAAGAACTGCGGCAGCCCGACCGCCGAAAAGCCCTAAAAATAAAAACTTTCCGCCTTTGGCGGGTAATATTGATTGGATTTCGCCGTTAAATGATTACTTTTGCACGAAACAAAGCGAACATACCAAAAACAATATGACATTCTTCAAACGCTGGAACAACATCGTCGGCTGGGCTGTCTTCGCCATCGCCGCATTGGTTTACCTGATGACGATGGAACCCGTTTCGAGCCTCTGGGACTGCTCGGAATTCATTGCAACTTCCTATAAACTCGAAGTCGGACACCCTCCCGGGGCGCCGCTGTTCATGATGCTGGCCCGGTTGGCGACCCTGTTCGCATTCGGCAACCCCGACTACGTGGGACTGGCCGTAAACGCCATGAACTCCATCGCCAGCGCGTTCTGCATCCTGTTTCTGTTCTGGACCATCACCCATCTGGCACGGCGTCTGGTAACCCGTGACGGCAGCCCCCTGACGCAGGCCAACAGTCTGGCCGTCCTCGGTGCGGGCATCGTCGGAGCGCTGGCCTACACCTTCACCGACACCTTCTGGTTCTCGGCCATCGAGGGCGAGGTCTACGCCCTCTCGTCGATGTTCACGGCGCTCGTAGTGTGGCTGATGCTCAAATGGGAAGAGGAGGCCGACGAACCTCATTCGTCGCGCTGGATCGTGCTGATCGCCTATATGATGGGGCTTTCGATCGGCGTACACATCCTCAACCTGCTGACCATTCCGGCGCTGGTATTCATTTACTATTTCCGCAAGACGGAGAAAGTGACCTTCAAAGGTATGGTTTACGCCACGCTGATCGCAGGCGCCATCCTGATCTTCATCAACAACATCATCATCCCCTACACGGTCTATGTCGGCGCGATGGTCGATCTCTTCTTCGTCAATACGCTCGGCCTGCCCGTCAATTCGGGCATCGTACTCTTCGCACTGGCGCTGATCCTCGGCTGCGGCTGGGCCGCATGGTACACCCACCGCAAAGGCAAGGTCGTCTGGAACATCATCCTGCTCTCGACGACGATGGTACTCATCGGCTTCTCGTCATACGCTTCGGTAACGATCCGCGCTGCGGCCAATCCGCCGATGAACAGCAACAACCCCAACAACCCGCACGCCCTGCTGTCGATGCTCAACCGCGACCAGTACGGCGACCGTCCGCTGCTGCTGGGGGCCTATTACTCCGCACCGCCCGAGGGCTACAAGGAAAAATCGTTCTATTACCTCGACGAGGACGGCAAATACAAACCCGCGTCGGTCATCACGGGCTACACCCACTCTCCCGAGTTCACGCACTTCTTCCCCCGCATGTGGGACGCCCGCAAAGGCGAGAAAGAGTACAAGCAGTGGGGCGCCTACCGCACCCGGATCGACGTCATGCGCGACGACAAGGGTGAAATCCTCCGCGACAGCCAGGGACGTCCCATACGGGGCGAAGTGGTCGATTTCGGCCGCAAAAAACTCTACAACGACGGTTACGAGGACCGCACGATCGTCGAGCCGACGTTTGCCGAAAACCTCAACTTTTTCTTCAACTACCAGCTTTCGTACATGTAC
>CAKVKI010000013.1 GCA_934754975.1 uncultured Alistipes sp.
CTGCAAGGCTCCGGGGGTTCGAATCCCTCTCTTTCCGCAAAAGTACGACGAATAAAACAGCAAAACCCTGCAAATGTGACATTTGCGGGGTTTTGTGCGTTTAGTCCGCAGGCATTGAAAAGCAAAGTAACGCAGGTCGGGAGTGGCCTATCCGGTGTACCGGATTTTTGATCGGATAAGTATGCCGAATTGCTAATAATGCACTGTATTTTATTGTTTTACCTTTTTTTGTGCAAGACGCTTGGGATAGTATTTCTGCAATCCTAAATTAAGTGTCTGTGGTAAGGACGCCGGTGGACGGTTCTGGCAACCACGAAACGACGTGATAAAGCGGACAACCGGAATAGAGATGGAATGCCCCCCCCCAAAAAAAATCAAGCGGGGACTATAACCGTTTATCATTCTCCTTGTACATAACAGCAGATCGGAGCGATATAACAAAGAAGCCTGCCGCATTGCGGCAGGCTTCCTCAAAGCTGAATCCGGTATTTGGTTGAAATCGAGGCTGTCCTATTTTGCGGGTTTGAGGTACCACTCCTTGTTCTTTTCACCGTTGCTGGTGACCCATCCGGCAAAGTCGGGGTAATAATCGTCGATTTTGATCTTTTCCGCCGGAATCCGGTAGTCGGTTATCGGCAGGTCGATGGCGAAGGGATGCAGGTCGGAGGTCACGTAATAATAGGGTCCGACGGGATTGCCGCCTTTATCTACCGTACTCTTGTCGTTGCTGCGCCCGAAATAGGTAAGGTCGGCCAACGCCGTGGGGGCGTAATTGGTCAGGTGAACCTCCTTGCGGATAGCGCCCGGAGTGAACCCCTCCTTGCTGCCGTTCACGCAGATAAACGGATTGTACAAGCTCTTCCGGGTTACCTTATCCATCGAGATGCTTCCGTCCAGTTCCATGGTAACCGTGATCGATCCTCCTTGTCTCAGCGCATCGTCGATGTTGTCGAAGAGCATGACCACGGCCTTGTCCTGCTTGGTTTCGAGTCCGTTTACGGTCTGCGCCGAAGAGATCGCCTTATCCACGGTCACGCTCTTGACGGCTGATGCCGGTATATCCAGCAGATATCCGAACGCATTGACCTGGGTGCCGCCGTCGTGCAGCGGGGTGAATACATCCGTAATGGCGATCAGCTTATTGTCCTTGTTCGTAGTAAAGGTCGTATTATAAGCTACCACTACGTCGTTCATGTCGTAGTCGCCCTGACTGGGCCACAGGTCTTCGAAAGCCAGCGTTCCTTTGAGCGGATCACCCACCACGTCGGGATATTCCTCTTCGCCGGGATCGATCACCGGCCTGTCCGGATCGACGATGGCGTCCCCGGGATCGGATTCCAGATAGAACATCACATCCTTGTAGTCTTTGTCCGCGCCGTCCTCGAAGCCGATGACCGTCTTGGTGCTTTTCGTATCGTAAAGACTTACACAAACACGCTGTTCCGGACCATACATGTTGTTGAAAATGCTGTTCGAGCATTTGAATCCGGCAAAGTTCGTGGGATTTACGATTTTGCCCTGGCCTATGCTGAAGCCGTTCGGCATAATGAACCAGCCGACCGTAATGCCTGCCGGGAATATGTCCGAGGGCTTGCCGTCTTTACCGTAATATTTCAGTTTTACCCGCATTCCGGATTGCATGGGCGGGAAATAACCCGACATAAGATCCTCGCTGTTGTTGTACATCGAGCAGTTCGGGAATACGACATACTTGGGCAGATCGAGGAAAGCCTGCAGGTCCGTGGGCGGATTCTTCGTATCGTAGCAATAATATCCGATGGAATTGGCCCACTGCCCCAACTCGGAGAGAAATACCAGCGTCAGGGAGGCGTCTTTCGTCAGTTTGATGTTGACCTGCTCGGCCGGTTTGGCATATTGGGAATTGTCCGTGCCGGGCATCAGAACATGCTGGATGCGGTTCATCAATCCTTCGGGAACGTCGGCAAGAGTTGCTTCGAGATAGTCGGGCTTGCCGTTTCTGTCGTAGCCTCCCAGGGATGTCTGGATGTTAAATTTATTCTCCAGAGTCGATCCGCCGCGTGTCGAAGAAGCCGATGCTGCCGTCGTTTTATCCGCCTGCCGGGCCTCGGATTCCAGTTTTTTCAGGAAAGCATTCAACTCGAACGAAATGCCCGATGCGGACACTTCCGTTTCCACGCAGGTGGGCAGGCCGTAGGATTCGCTGTACAGCCACACCTTGTCGGCGGCCGTCGGAAGATTGACCACGCCTGCATACCTGGAGTTGTCGTCGGTGTAGGCTTTCAGGATCGACCGGACACCCTCTTTTTTGACCGTTGTCCCGTCTGTCGATTTCGCCAGCGGATTTTCCGTGTAGACTTCGAAAAGGGCTTTGTTACCCTTCATGGAATAATCCACTGAAAGCGGGATGTTGATCGTTGTGGCGTAATTGAAAGGGTCTTCGCCCGGTTTCGGGATGTCGGGTACTGCGTCCGGGTGTTTGACACACCCGCTCAGCAATGTCGTAAATGCTGCGATCGCCGACAGCAACAAGCATAAGTTTTGTCTCTTTTTCATGGTTAGTATTATATGTCTGTCGTTTACATCGTACAACCATCCGGTTTTTCGGACAGGGCGCGATATAAATATTATTTACCGACACAAAAATAGATGCAATAATCCAATGAATAATGATCCGGTAAATTATTGCCATGAAATGGCGAAACCCGAGCGTTTTTTTTCTGAAAAAGATGTCCGAAATCCCAACTCCGGAGATATCGGCAATACAAGGCAAATATTAGAGAGGTAATCAGAAAAAGATTTTTTTGCGGTATTTGGAGGGAGTCATTCCGGTGTAATGGCGAAAGAAACGGCTCAGGGTCGACTGATCCGGGAAATGAAGCCGTGCGGCGATCGATTTGAGGTCCATCGACGATTCCCGCAGCAGTGATTTGATTTCGATGAGCATGTAGCGGACGATCCAGTCGCGGGCCGAATGTCCGCTGATACTCCGGATCAGCGTCGTCAGGTATTTCGGGGAAACGCCCAGTTTTTCGGCATAGTAGGCCACATCCTTATCCGGGGAGTGATCTTCGAGGACCATGTGCAGGAAACGATAGGCGAACTCCTCCTTGCGTGTATAGTGGAATTTGTGGTTGTGCGAATCCGGTTCGGTGACATAATAAATGTAGCGGTCCCAGAAAAAGACCCTCAGCAGCTGCATGATCGATTCCCTGCAGAACTCCTCCGGCACGAACTTGGCCCGGTATTCCAGCAGGTCGCAATAGTTCAGAAACCGCCTGATATTATCGGGTGCCGGGTCCGATGCGATATGTTTGCCCATAAAGAAAAAGAAGTCGGGCGTAACTCTCCACAGGGAACTGAGGCTGTCGGTGAACATCTCCTCCGACGTCCGGAAGAACGTGATGCGGAAATCGCCGCTGATCTCCCGGATCGATGCGAGCTGCCAGGGAAGCAGGAGAAAAACCATCCCCTGCTGGAGCGTAAATCTCCTGTTGAAAACGGTTATAATAGCCGAGCCCGATACGCAGACACCGCCGATCACCTCCTGCAGGTAAGCCGGGCAATCGGATATCGGCAAGTCCGGGAGTTCCGTATGAATACTGAACTCGGCCTCGATTCCGAACTTCTTGCCGGATGCCGCAGGCCAGGTTTCGAACCGGTCTGTTTTCTTCTCTGTAGCCATTGCCTCTATAAGCGTATCTTATCGTGTGCAAATATAATAGTTGTTTTTGCAATATTTCTGCCGCGATTTCGCCGGTTAAAAGCAATAATCGACCGGATGGTAAATAAAATACGGTTTTGCATTAATTTTAGCTCACTTAAAGCCGGTAAAGCGTAACGTCCCGACTCCGCAGAGGACTGAATATAACGCTATTTCCGAGCAAAAAACAGTTGTTATGTATGCTGCGACTACATACCCGAAAAATACGAAAACGGACGCGCCGCAAGAAGAGGAGCGCCGAAAGAATATTCAAAATATCCCGGACGACCTGCTGGACGGATTGCAGAGCAGCGTCGTGTTTTTCGATACCGAAGGCGTCGTATTTCGAACGAACGGGATGGCCCGCGCAGACCTGCATTTAACGGGGGATATGACACGCTGTAAACTCACGGAGCTGCTGTCGATCACATTTCATAATAAAAATATCCTGCCGGATATTATCGCGGGGTTCGCTGATCCGTCGACCAGAAAAATGTCCGTTCCCAAAGATGCCATTCTCAGCACCAACGACGGTAAAGCGGTGTTTTTTATCACGGGTGCATTTTCGCGTCTGGACGGCGGCAGTTTCCTGTTCTCGTTTCGCAACGTGGCGGATGAAATGACCAATGATTCCCAGATAAAAATGGCTCTCGGCACAAGCGGGATCTTTCCGTGGTTCTACGATTTCGGGCTCGGGGCCATGGTGATCGACCCGCGGTATTACGAGTACACGGGTATTCCGACCAAGGATTATACCATGACCATGGACGAGTATTCCTCACGGCTTCATCCCGACGACCGGAAAGGTGTTTTCGATGCCCTGGCGATGCAGCTCAACGGGGAGCATTACCCCTATATGATTTCGTTCCGGCTGCGCCGCGGTGACGGCAGTTATGAATGGTTCGAAGGCCAGTCCACCTACCTGGGCGAAGTGAACGGCAAACCCTACCGGATCGTGGGTATCTGTATGAGTGCAAAGGCGCACAAGGATATCGAGCAGGCATTGACTGACGCCAAGAATAAGGCGGAGCAGAGCGATAAGCTCAAAAGTGCTTTCCTGGCCAATATGAGCCATGAGATACGCACGCCCCTGAACGCCATCGTAGGATTCTCGAACCTGCTTGCCGGAGGAGAAGCCGAACCGGACAGCGCCGAAGCGCGGGAATACGCGGCGTTGATCAATAAGAACTGCGACCATCTGCTCACACTGGTATCGGATATCCTTGACCTCTCCCGCATCGAATCGGAATCGATCGAATACAATTTCGCGGAATACGCCCTGGGGCAGTTGTTACGGGATATTCACCTCCGAAAGGCCGATTCCATACCCCAAGGAGTCGATTTCAACCTGTTGCTTCCGCCGGATGACATAAAGATCACCACCGACACCATCCGCTTAAGGCAGGTTGTAGAACATCTGGTATGCAATGCCGCGAAGTTCACCACACAGGGGCATATCGATCTGGGTTATTCGTTTTCGAGCGACGGGGAAAGCGTAAGGATATTCGTGTCGGATACCGGATGCGGCATTCCGGCCGATCAGACCGACCGGATTTTCGAGCGCTTCTACAAGGTGGATAATTTCGCTCAGGGCGCTGGGCTGGGGCTGTCGATCTGCCGGACCATTATCGAACATCTGGGAGGAACGGTCAGCGTTTCGTCCCGGCTTAAAGAGGGAGCCCGCTTTACGCTGAAGCTGCCTGTCAATAAGGTGGAATAATATATAAAGGAGTATATATGAGCGTTGAGACATACCCTAAAATAGCCGGTCTTCGGGACGTCATCTGGGAAGCGATACCCGATATGCTGATCCTCTGCGACAGTGACGGGACGGTACTGGAGATTATCCATCCCAAGCCGGAGATCGTGTCGGCAAAAGATGCCCAAAGGCTGATCGGCTCCCGCCTCACGGAAAAGCACCTGAAAAATGTGATCGGCATCGGCTGTGAACAGATTCAGACGGTGATACGCACCAAGCGGCCGGCCCGGTTCGTATTCTGCCGTTCGGGCAACGATGACGGCAAACCCTATCACTACGAAGTATCCCTGCTTTATCTGAAAACGGATCATATCCTGATCCAACTTCGAAGCGTCGATGAAGAATCCGTTACCCGGATCGAATCGCGGCACCTGCACCGTTTTTTTGCCGAGGTACTGGACAACATCGCCATTCCCATCGCTGTCAAGAGTATGGATACGGGGCGCTACGTCTACTGGAGTAAAAAGGCGGAGATATTCGGCCGCACGGCGGCCGAGATGGTCGGAGGCACGGAAGAACTTTTTATGACCGAAGCGATGGCCCGGAAGGTGCAGGCGCTCGACCGCTGGTTGTTCGAAGGCCATGAAAAACAGTATCAGGGCCTCGAAAAACACATGACCGTCGACGGAAACGAACATACGTTCATGGTTACGCGCACCCAGTTTACGTTCGGGGGTGAGAACCTGATTATGAACAGCGTCCTCGATATTTCCGAACTGACCGAGACCCAGGCGTCGCTGTTGCAGGCCAAACATGAACTCGCGTCCAAAAACATGATTCTTTCCTCGGTCCTGAGTCTGGCGAATGTCATTCCGTGGGAGTGCGATCTCGAAAAAAGGATTTTTTATTGTGATTACAACGACTATCATCAAGAAAATGCGGAAGCCCCCGACGCCCAGGGACGTTATGTGATCCCGATGGACCGCTATTTTGCCGGTGTCCATCCCGACTACCGGAAAGACGCGGTGAAAATGATCGAAGATTTATCCCGGGACGAGCGTGACGAATTCTGCGATACTTACCGTGTGCATTGGTTCAACGACCGGGAATGGGAATGGGTGCAGGTGCAGAGCAGTGTGGCCCGGCGCGATGCCGACGGGCGCCCTGTTGCATTGATCGGTTCGGCGCAGCGCGTTACCGAACAGAAAACGACCGAACTGGCCCTCAGGCGGGCCAAGGAAGAGTTGGATGAAAAAAATGCCATGCTCTACTCGGTGCTGAGTATCGCGCAGATAGTTCCCTGGAAGGGGGATCTGGCGACGGGGAAGTTCTCCTGCAAATACGATATTTACCATTCGGAAGAGGCTGCCGGGCCTGATGAGAACGGAGAATTCGCCCTTTCCTTCGACG
The DNA here is from genome assembly GCA_934754975.1 of uncultured Alistipes sp. Taxonomy (GTDB): domain Bacteria; phylum Bacteroidota; class Bacteroidia; order Bacteroidales; family Rikenellaceae; genus Alistipes. The sequence goes on from CAKVKI010000013.1 coordinate 6,792, forward strand.
AGTTTTTCGCCCGGATAGACCCCGATTACAGGACACATGCCATCGATCAGTTCGACGACCTTATCGAAGGCCGCATATCGGAGTTCCACGAAGTGTATCCGATACATTGGCATAATGACCGGGAATACGAATGGGTAGAGACTTTGAGTAATATTTTCAGATCAGGAACCGGCGTTAAACCCCGGCAACTGATCGGATCGGCCCGTGTGGTCACGGCCCAGAAACGACTGGAAGAGTCCCTGCGCGAAGCCAAAGAAGAGGCCGAGCGCAGCAACACGCTGAAAAGCGCTTTCCTGGCCAACATGAGCCACGAGATACGCACTCCGTTGAATGCGATCGTAGGCTTCTCCGAACTGCTGGCGGAGTCGGAAGAAGAATCCGAAAAACAGGAGTACCTCAGTATTATCCGGAACAGCAATGCCCTGCTGTTGCAGCTTGTAGGGGATATCCTCGACCTGTCCAAGATCGAAGCCGGAACGCTGGAATTCACCTTTGCGGACCATGACCTGAACGGGATTATGAACGAATTGGAACAGACGGCCCGACTGAAGGTGGACAGTCCCGGCATCGAAGTGGCCTGCACGCACCAGGAGCCAGGCTGTACGATCCATACCGACCGCGGGCGTCTTTTGCAGGTACTCCATAATTTCATTAACAATGCGGCGAAGTTCACACAGAAGGGACATATTCATTTCGGATACAGGAAGCATCACGATGGACGCTGGTATTTTTATGTAGAGGATACGGGATGCGGCATCGCTCCCGGCATGACAAATTGTGTATTCGACCGTTTCACCAAACTCGATCCTAAAGCCAAAGGCACGGGACTGGGCCTTGCCATAAGCAAGAGTATCATCGAACGGCTGGGCGGTGAAATCGGCGTCTTGTCGGCCGAAGGGCAAGGTTCCACATTCTGGTTCCTGCTGCCTTCAAGAAGCATTGCGACATTGGCTCCCGCGGCGGATTCTACCGAAATAACACCCAAAGTTCCCTGCCTGGAAACCGGAGAGGCAATCCTGCTGATCGCCGAAGACGATCCGGCGAACTACAAACTTCTGGAAGCGATGCTTAGAAAACAATACACGCTGCTGCACGCCTGGAACGGACGCGAAGCTATTGATTTGTTTAAAAAGCATCGTCCGTGCATGATCCTGATGGATATCAAGATGCCGGAGATGGACGGTTATGAAGCGACCGCCGCCATCCGTAAGCTGTCGCCCGACATCCCGATCGTGGCCGTAACGGCTTTTGCTTATCCTGAAGACATGCGCCGGATCCTTTCCTGCGGCTTTGACGGTTGTTTGCCCAAGCCGGTTAACGCGGATAACCTGAAGCAGAAAATCTCGGAACTGTGTCCGGGTAAAATGGATTGACGGTCAAAATCGGCTGTGGACTATTCTGTCTATTTAAATAGAGACTGTTTTAAAACAGACTGATATATCGTAAATTCCGGGAGCAGGCTTTGTCCCCTCTCTTTCCGCCAAAGGGGAGTGCAATCTAGGTTGCATTTCCAATTTGCGTTAATAGTTTGATCCGAACTCGAATAAAAAAAGCCCCGGAATTCCGGGGCTTTTCGATTGCGGCTATTTCCGCTTCTTGCCTTTTGCGGCGACCCGCTGGGCGGCCGTGACGGTCCGCTTGGGGGTCTTGCGGACGCTTTTGGCACCCTTGCCTTTGCCGTTCTCGTCGCGGCCCCATGCGGCGCCGTCGTCGAATTTCATAAATGCCGACCAATCGAAGCCTTCGTTGGGCATCTTGCTGAAATCGGGAATCTCCGGTTGGGGTTCGGCCTTGGGTTTGGCTTGCGGTTTGCGGCGCGGTGTCGTGCGCTCTTCATGCTGTTCCGCGGCTGTTTCGCGCGGCGGGAAAGCCTTTTTCGGCGCGGCGGCGCGGGCCGGACTGCCGGAGTCGTATTCCGCCGTTTTGGTGCGCCGGGGTTTGCGGGCGGGGGCTTCCTGCTCGCCGTCGCGGGCGATTTCGGCCATCGGACGCTGGCCCCGGTTGAGCCGGTTAAGTTTGCGGACGATCTCTTCCGCATCGTGGAACGGAACGCTCACGAACGAGAAATTATCCGATATCTGGACGTCGTTGATGTATTTGTCGCGCAGGCCGCACTTGAATTTGAGCATATCGACCAGCTTGCGTCCCGTATAGCCGTCGCGTCTGCCTACGGCCAGGAACAGCCGTGCCGTACCCTTGCGGTCCACCGAGAACGAACGGATTTCGGGGTAGTTGTTCTGGTCGAGTTCGCTGCGGAACGCCAGGCGCAGCAGGGCGCCCAACGCCACGTCGGGCGTGTATTCGGCCAGCAGTTCTTCGGCGAACTCCTTGTAGCCGTCGTAACTTTCGTTTTCGACGATCTCCTGCATATCCTCCTTGATCTTCAGCCGCTTCATCTCGACGATGTCCTGCGGCGAAGGGAGGGTTTCGCGTTTGATTTCGACCTTGATGTCGCGCATCAGGTTGTTCAGGCCCCGGAATTCGGAGGGCGAGACGAACGTGATGGCCGTGCCCTGCTTGCCGGCGCGGCCCGTACGGCCGATACGGTGTACATAGCTTTCGGAGTCCTGCGGCAGCGAGTAGTTGATGACGTGGGTCAGGCTGCCCACGTCGATACCGCGCGCCGCCACGTCGGTAGCGACGAGGATATTGACCGAGCGGTCGCGGAATTTGCGGAGTATCTTTTCGCGCTGGGCCTGCGAAACGTCGCCGTGCAGCACTTCGGCGGCATAGCCGCGGGCGGCGAGCCGCGATGCGGTTTCGTCGGCCCCGATCTTGGTGCGGGCGAAGATGATGCCGTAAAACTCGGGTTCGACGTCGATGATGCGGGTCAGTGCGTCGAATTTGTCGGCTTCGCGCACCTCGAAGTAGATTTGCTCGGTGAGGTCGGTCGTGAGCTGTTTGTTCTCGACGCGCACGATCTCCGTGTCGCGCATGTAGGTTTTCGAGAGCCGGATGATGCGCTCGGGCATCGTCGCCGAGAAGAGCAGTACGCGCCGCTCCTCGCTGGTGTGGCTCATAATCTCCTCGACATCCTCCACGAAGCCCATGTTGAGCATTTCGTCGGCTTCGTCCAGTACGAGGTAACGGACGTTTTCGAGTTTCATCGTGCCGCGGCGGATGTGGTCCAGCACGCGGCCCGGAGTGCCGACGACGATATCGACGCCTTTCGAAAGCCGCCGCAGCTGTTCGCCCATCGCGGCGCCGCCGTAAATGGCAGTGATCGAGAGCCGTTTTTCGCGGTTGTAGGAGAGCAGTTCCTCGGCGGCCTGCAGCGCCAGTTCGCGCGTCGGCACGAGGATAATGGCCTGGACCGGTCCGCGGGCGGGTTCGAGCGACTGGAGTATCGGCAGGCCGTAGGCTGCGGTTTTACCCGTACCGGTCTGCGACTGAGCTATGATGTCGTTGGTTTTGGTAAGCAGGTGGGGGATTGTGAGCTTCTGGATTGCGGTGGGCGTCTCGAATCCCTTGGTGCGGACTGCGGCGAGCATCTGCTCGGAAAGGCCCAGTGCGCTGAAATCGTCTGTAATGGTCATGTGCATATTTTAATCGGGGCAAAGGTACGATAAATAAAGCAGATAGATGCGAAAAGCACGAAAAAAGATGAAGTGCCTGCGCCGGGAGTTTGTCCGAATCTGTGCCAATTTACACCGTATCCGCAGCATGCCGGAGGGACGACGGCGAATTTTATTACCTTTGGTTCACTAACTCAGCGTCTAGATGAATAAATTCTTGCTTCTTGCCGTTTTGTGTGCGGCATTCCTGTGCGGCGGATGCGCCGGTGAAGACATGCGTTCGGTTCCGGAGAACCTGCGCACCGAATATCTCGAAAATCCGCTTGGAACGGATGCTCCGGCGCCGCGGTTCACATGGACGGTCGCTACCGACCGCGAAAATTTCCAGCAGATGAAATATTGTGTCGAGGTTGCCGCGTCCGAAGAATTGCTGGCCTGCGGACAGGCGGACGTATGGTCTTCGGGACCGGTCTGCAGTTCCGCGATGCGGGTCGTGTACGGCGGCGAACCGCTCCGGGCCCGGACGAAATATTATTGGCGCGTGACTGTTTGGGGAAATTCGGGCCGTTGCCGGGTGTCGCCGGTCGCCGTGTTCGAAACGGGAAAAGGCGGCGAAGCGTGGACGGCGCAGTGGATCACGGACGGACATGACAGGGAGTTCGAGCCTGCGCCGATGTTCCGGCGTGAATTTTCGCTGGGAGGGGAGGTGGCCGCGGCACGTCTCTATATTGCAGCTGCGGGATATTACGTGTGTTATATCAACGGGGAGAGGGTCGGCGAAAACCTGCTCGATCCCGGCTATACGCATTTCGACAAACGGGTGTTGTATGTCACGCACGACGTGACGCGGCTGGTGCGGCAGGGGGCGAATGCCGTCGCCGCCGTACTGGGCAACGGCTGGTACAACGAGCAGTCGGTGGCGGTGTGGAATTTCCACGAAGCCCGCTGGCGCGACCGTCCGCGCATGGCCTGTGAACTGCATGTGACCTATGCCGACGGTTCGCAGGAGGTCGTGGCGTCCGATTCGTCGTGGCGCACGGCAACGGGGCCTTATACCTACAATAACCTTTACAGCGGCGATATGTACGATGCGCGGCTCGAACAGCCGGGCTGGATGGAGCCGGGTTTCGATGACGGCCGCTGGCAGGCCGCCGCCGTGACTGCGGCCCCTGCGCCGATCGTCGCGGCTCAGCAGATGCCCGCTATCCGGGCCACCGAAGAGATCGCGCCCGATTCGGTACGCGCTTTCGGCGACCGGATTTATGTTTTTTCGTTTCCGAAAAATATGGCCGGATTCTGCCGCCTGAAGGTGCGCGGCGAAGCCGGTACGCGCATTGCGCTCCGCTACGGCGAACTGCTCCGGGCCGACGGACGGCTCGAACAGGGCAATATCGACGTCTATTACCGTCCGCAGAAACCCTATGAGACTTTCCAGCAGGATATCTTCACCCTGCGCGGCACGGGCGCCGAAGAGGAGTTCACCCCGTCGTTCAGCTACCACGGCTTTCAGTATGTGGAGGTCGAAGCGTCGCGTCCCGTGACGCTCACGGCCGAAAGCCTGACGGCGTTGTTTGTGCATACCGCCGTCGAGCCAGCCGGGGCGTTCTCGTGTTCCTCGCCGCTGCTCAACAAGGTCTGGGACGCCACGATGCAGGCTTACCGCAGCAATCTGCACAGCATTCCGACCGACTGTCCCCAGCGCGAGAAGAACGGCTGGACGGCCGACGCCCATGTTGCGGTCGATCTCGGCCTGCTGGGTTTCGACGGCATTACGTTCTACGAGAAGTGGATGACCGACTTTATCGACAACCAGCGCGAGGCGGGCGATATTTCGGGCATCATCCCTTCGGCCGGGTGGGGCTACGGCGAGTGGCCCGGTCCGGTGTGGGATGCGGCGATGTTCCTGATTCCCGAAGCGCTCTGCAATTATTACGGCGACGTGCGCTGTATCGAGACGCTTTATCCGGCGATGGAGCGTTATCTGGCTTACCTCGGCACGAAAGAGCGGGACGGCTTCATTTCGTTCGGCATCGGCGACTGGGTCTATTGGCGCACGACGACCGATACGGAATTTACTTCGACGGCTTATTACTATTACGACAATGTGCTGATGGCGCGTTTCGCCCGCCTGACGGGCCGCGATCCGAAACCTTACAGCGATAAGGCCGCGAAACTGCGGGAGCGGATCAATGCCAGATTCTTCGATCCCGCGACGGGAAATTACGCCGGGGGAACGCAGGCGGCGCAGGCTGTGGCACTGTGGCTGGGACTGGTGCCGGAGAAGCAGGAACGGATTGTTGCCGGACGCTTGCACGAGTTGGTCGCCGCCAACGATTATTTCCTCGACTTCGGACTGCTGGGCAGCAAGACCGTGCCCGCGATGCTGACCCGTTACGGCTATATCGGAGACGCGATGCGCATGGCGCTCAAGACCGATGCGCCGTCGTGGGGCTACTGGGTCGAAACGATGGGCTATACGACCCTGCCCGAAACATGGACGCTGAGTCCGGAATTTCACGACGCCTCGCTCAACCATGTCTTTATGGGCGATGTGGCGGCGTGGTGCATGAATTCGCTGGCGGGCATCAACTACGATCCTGCGGCCCCCGGATTCGAAAATATCCTGATTACGCCGCATTTCGTGCCCGAACTCGATTGGGCTAAGGGCGAATACCGTTCGGTGAGAGGATTCGTGGCAAGTGAATGGCGGCGCGAGGGCGGCCGGGTCGTGCTGACGGTGACCGTTCCGGCCGGTTCGACGGCTGAGGTCCGGGTGGACGGATATGCCGGACGTCTCGGTTCCGGAACACACACGCTCGAATTTTAGCGATAAAAAAATCCCCGCACCCGAAATGCGGGGATTTTTGTGCTGGAACCTGCTCAGGGGACGGTTTCAGAGCCGGTTGGGAGCCCTGGCCGGGCGGTGTGGCCGGACGATAAGAGGGGCTTCGGGCGGTCGATTGAAATATTTTTGTTATATTTGCCCGAATTTTTAATCTAAATAGGATGGCATACAATTTATTGAAAGGCAAGAAGGGCCTTATTTTCGGGGCGCTCAACGAGCAGTCGATCGCATGGAAAGTGGCGGAACGCGCCGTTGAAGAGGGTGCCGAAATCGTTCTCACGAATACTGCCGTATCTATTCGCATGGGTACAATCAGCCAGCTGGCTGAAAAATGCAATACGATCGTCGTTCCGGCCGACGCAACGAGCGTCGGGGACCTGGAAAATCTGATCGACAAAACGATGGAACATTTCGGGGGGAAGTTCGACTTCATGCTCCACTCGATCGGCATGTCGCCCAACGTCCGCAAGGGCCGCACGTACGACGACCTGGATTACGATTACCTCTCGAAAACGCTCGATATTTCGGCGATTTCATTCCACAAGGCTATTCAGGTGGCCCGCCGCAGGGACGCTATCAACGACTGGGGTTCGATCGTGGCGCTGAGCTATATCGCCGCACAGCGTACGCTTTACGGCTATAACGACATGGCGGACGCCAAGGCGCTGCTGGAGTCGATCGCCCGCAGTTTCGGGTATATTTACGGCCGTGAAAAGAACGTGCGCATCAACACCGTGTCGCAGTCGCCGACTCCGACCACCGCCGGAAGCGGCGTACTGGGACTGGGCGACCTGATGGAGTTCGCCGAGAACATGTCGCCGCTGGGCAACGCTTCGGCAGAGGACTGCGCCGACTATGTGCTGACGCTCTTCTCGGACCTCACGCGCAAGGTGACGATGCAGAATCTCTACCACGACGGCGGTTTCTCGTCGATGGGTATGAGCCGCCGCGCCATGAAAACCTACGAAAAGGGACTTCGTTTCGACGACGTGCAGCAGAACCAGTATCCGTTCGGCAAGGACGCGGAATAGCCGGCGAAGATGCTTGAATAAAAGGGAAAGCCTGAAAAGGCTTTCCCTTTTTTATTGTAGGTGCGAAATCATTGTTCGTGCCGGTTTAAATTATATCTCCCGTGCTGTTGGCGTACTGGATGATCTCGAAATTATGTACGGCTTGCGCCGGAGCCGTAAAATAGTCGCTCTCGCCCGAAAGTCGGTAGACGCCCCTTTGTATGTCGACGGCTTCGATACGCAGCGAGTCGTACTTGAAGGAGCGCAGCGAATCGGCCCTGTGGTAGCGGAGCAATATGCCGCCTTGGGGAAGCGCTGTTGCCGTCCTGATTTTCCGGGGATAAGGTCCGTCCATATAGAGATTTGTTTTCACGCTGTCCGCAATGTGGAACGAAATGTGCCACGACCAATCGTCGTCGAGGTAATAATCTCCCTTGTATTCCGTCAGATTGACCCAATAGCCGTTGAAGTTCCTGATCGCCGGGTCGATGTATTCAGATTTTACGGAGTCGGGCAGCTGCTGCTCATAGAATTCGCGGAAGTTCGGGTCGTTTAAATAAGACATGTAGACCGAATCGAGGTAGCGGTTCTCGAAAAACCGGTGGGCGGGACTGTTCCGGTTGTGGGTGATAAACCTGTATTCGCGGTAGAGTTCCTTTCCTTCCGCCTTGCGGTAATGAGTTTCGATAACGGTTATCGAATCGGCCGGGTCGAATTGGGTGAAGAACAGTTTGCCGCCGAGCTGGCGGCGAACCGTATCTTCTACCGAGACGGGGACGGTCTGCCGGTCTGCATCTTCTACCGAGGCGGTACGGTCTGTCGGTTGCGGACTTTGGGCTGCCGGGGGTGTGGTTTGCAGGTTTGCAGTTGCTTTTCCCGGACGGGAACCGCAACTGCAGAATACAAACAGGAGTAATATTATGCTATATTTCATTCGGTGGGAGTCAGTCGGTATTAATATTGGTGGTCGTCCCCGCGTATCTCTTCGCGGGTGATCGGCTTGCGGTTCATGGCCCGCCATGCGTACCAGATATAGGCTGCGACGAACGGGATCATCAGCGAGACGATGCTCATCACTTTGAGGGTGAATTCGCTAGACGACGAGTTGTAGATCGTCAGCGACGACTGCATGTCCGCCAGCGACGGGTAGTAGGCTGTGTTGTTCCATCCGGCACACAGCAGCAGGGCCAGCACCGTCAGTACGGTGCCTGCGCCGCCGAACCAGACGGCGTTGCGCTTCCCGCGCCAGCCCGAATAGATGCTCCACAGCACCGACACTACGCCGATCAGCAGCGCTGCGGCCACATAGGGCATTTCGATCATGTTGTGCAGGTATTTGTAGGGTTCGACCGAAATCCGGCCTGCGGCATCGACCGCCCAGCCGTCGGAGAAGAGCAGCCAGACGAAGAACGTCAGGAAAAATACGAGGAACGGGGCGGCGAGCGTCAGCATGCGCCTGCGGGCGCGGGCGAAGAGCGTTTCGTCGGCGATGTTGTTCATGAAATACTGGCAGGCCAGCATTCCGGCGAGAAACATTACGGCCAGCCCCAGCGCCACGTTGCGCAGGTCTCCGAGGGCTTCGAGACCGTGCCAGGGCGTGGTCCACTGCGAGATGACCGTTGCGCTGCCGCTGCCTGCGCCGTTGGCCAGGTTGAGACGGTCCACCGTGAAGTTTGCACCCGTGAAGAGCGTCCCGACGGCTGTTCCCAGCAGCAGGGGACCCGCAATGCCGTTTATCATCAGGAAGATGTTGAACGTCTTTTCCCCGAATACGTTGCCCGGCTTGCGGCGGTATTCATAGGCTACGGCCTGAATGACGAAGACCAGCAGGATCGCCATCCAGACATAGAACGCGCCGCCGAACGAGGTGGAGTAGAAAAGCGGAAACGAGGCGAAGAACGCGCCGCCGAAGGTGACGAGCGTCGTGAAGGTGAACTCCCATTTGCGGCCCAGCGAATTGACCAGCATGTTGCGCTCGTCTTCGCTCCTGCCGATGTCGTAAAGCAGTCCCTGTCCGCCCTGCACGAAGAGCAGGAAGACCAGCAGCGCTCCCAGCAGGGAGATAATCAGCCACCAATAATGTTGCAAGAGTGTTATAGTCTCCATAGTCGTTTATTCTTTTTCTTTTTCGGGACCGATTTTAATCTGACGGAATAGGATGCTCAGTTCGGCGATCAGCAACGCCGTGAAGAGCGCGAGGAAGATGAAGAAGGTCACCGTGACCGATGTGCTGCCGATCTTCGACGCGGCGATACCCACGGGCATCAGGTCCTGAATGGCCCACGGCTGGCGTCCGACTTCGGCCAGCACCCAGCCTGCCTGCGATGCGAGGTAGGCCAGCGGCACGGACCATACGGCGATCCACAGCAGCCAGCGTTTGTCCGCAAGCCTGTCCTTGCGGTTGAGCCACCAGACGAATCCCAGCAGCAGGATGAAGAAGCATCCGGCGCCTACCATCACGCGGAACGAGTAGAAAAGCAGCGGCACGTTGGGTACGATGTCCTGCGGAGCGTTGAGGTAGCCGTAACCGAAATAGGCGAAGTATTCGCGCAGGAACTCCTCGCCCTGGGGCGTTGCGGGGGCGAATTTGGCGGTGATCTCGTCGATCGTGGCCTGGTCGCCCTCGTCGAGCGCCTTGCGGTAGCGGGCCAGCTCGCCGACGGCCGTGCGGCCGCGTTCGATCTTCTCTGCGGCCGACATTACGCCGTACTTCTCGTTGCCGTTCACCAGGTCGTTGATGCCCGCCACATAGGCGTCGGCGTCGCGGAAGCTCATGATGGAGAGCAGTTTCGGAATGTCGATTTTAAAATAAAAGGCGTCTTCGTTCGACGTGCGTTCCGCTTCGGGCTTCACGATGCCGATCGCCGTCAGCGGAGCGCCTTCCGAACCGTCGTACAGGGCCTCCATGGCCGCGAGTTTCATCGGTTGTACGCGGGCGATGACCGCACCCGACTTGTCGCCGGTCATGGCCGTGATGAGCGCGAAGATAAAGCCGAAGGCCGAAGCGATGGCGATGCTCTTGCGGGCCATCTTCTGTTCGCGCCGTTTGAGCAGGTACCAGGCGCTGACGCCCACAACGAACAATGACGCCAGCACGAACGACGAGGTGACGGTGTGGAAGAATTTGTTCATCGCTACGGGCGAGAACAGCACGTCCCAGAACGAAGTCATCTCGTTGCGCACCGTTTCGAGGTTGAACGTACAGCCCACGGGATGCTGCATCCACGCGTTGGCGACCAGGATCCACAGGGCCGAGAGGTTGGCTCCGATAGCCGTGAGCCATGTCGCCGTGAGGTGGAATCCTTTCGAGACTTTGTTCCAGCCGAAGAACATGATGGCGATGAAGGTACTCTCCATGAAGAAGGCCATGATGCCCTCGACGGCCAGCGGGGCGCCGAAGATGTCGCCCACGAAATGCGAGTAATTGGACCAATTGGTGCCGAATTCGAATTCGAGGATGATGCCCGTCGCCACGCCGATGGCGAAGTTGATGCCGAACAGGCGCATCCAGAATTTGGTGGTCCGTTTCCAGAATTCGTCGCCCGTGCGGACGTAGAGGGTCTCCATGATGGCGAGGATGAAGCCCAGTCCCAGCGTGAGCGGCACGAAAAGCCAGTGATAGATGGCCGTCATGGCGAATTGCGCACGCGACCAATCGACTGTTTGTAGGTAATCGGATAGCATAGATACGGAGTTATTTTTCGGGGGTTAGTTCCTTCATCACCGAGCGGCTGCGCTCTTCGGGGCTTTGGCCGGCCAGAAAATCGGGAAAGAAAAAGAGTTTGAGGATTGCGAACATGATGAACAGCTTGACCAGAATGATGGCCCAGAGCGTCTTGCCGACAGTCATGCTGCGGAAGCCGTCCACATAGAACCGGAACACTTTTTTTAGAGTCTGAACTGCCATTTAGCCTGCATATTTAATCAAAGTTAAATAAAAAATCGGAAATAAAAAAGGGTTCCGATCCGAAAAGCCGCGCTCGTATATCATACGGCCGGAAATGCTTATTGCGTGTTATGTCGCTGGTGCAGACGCTCTTTTGCCGGTCTGGTTGTCTGCGGGTATTGTTGTCGTATTTGCTGCCGAGTTCGAATTGATTCTGAAAATTGATAAATATTTTCTATATATTCGGTTGAAAGAAAATATATTTACTAATTATTTTGAGCTTGTTTTTCTAATTAAAAAATTGATATTCAATCCATTTGTTTTATTATGCTCCGTAAAAATATTTTATTTGGGAATAATTTAAAGTAAAAAATATTATTATAAAAGTTTTGTATAATAATTTTAATTATTACATTTGTTGGCAAACATACAATAAATCTGTTTGGAATATATATAAGGTATCCGACCAGAACCTAAACCCAATGCTGACCGAAATATGAAACTTAAATTTTTTGCCTTCCTCCTCTTTGCCGCCTGCGTTTCCGCCGTGTGCTGTATGTGCGGCAGCGATTCGAAAACGCCCGAGTATGAATTTCCCGACGGACCCGATCCTGATCCCGACCCTCAGCCGGGTGATTATCCTGCCGGACTGACCGTAACCGAGTTTACGGACGATCTGGGCGGCGGAAAACAATGCCTCGGATTCGTGGCCATGGCCGACCTGAAAGCCAATCCCAAACTGCGGTTCAACGCCGTACATCTGCCTCAGCAGAAAACCCCGTCGCGCATTCATGCCGAATTCGCTTCGGCCAACCGGGGAACGGCCTGTGTGACGACCAATGCTGGGTATTGGTGGGCCGGGAACTCGCTGAGCCTGCTTATTACGGGGGGAGTCGTCAAGTCGATCGAAAATCAGACGGTGACACGCAACAATCAGACGGTTTACCCCGTGCGTTCTTCGTTCGGCCAGATGTCGTCCGGCAAGTTCGAAACACACTGGATTTACTGCGTTACCGACGACGGAAACAAACCCTATGCCTTCCCTTCCGCACTCGGCAACGACGAACGTACGAATGAATATATGTCCGCGCCGCCGACTTCGAAGACCTCCGGCGCCGCACTCTGGACGCCGCAGGAGGCGGTCGGAGGCGGTCCGATGCTGGTTAAGGACGGGAAAAACGTCGCCGTGGAGAATTATTGGAAAGAGGTGTTCGATGGCGGCGGCATCGCCGGGACTTCGCGGCAGCCGCGTACGGCGGTCGGCGCCACGGCCGAGGGGAAACTGATCCTGCTGGTGTGCGACGGACGCAATATGCGGGGCAGCGCCGGATTTACGCTGGCGGAACTGGCCGACAAGATGATTGCGCTGGGCGCGGTCGATGCGGTCAATCTCGACGGCGGCGGCTCTTCGACCATGGTCGGCTGCGAAGGCAAGGTCCTCAATCGTCCGAGCGACACGGGCAGCGCCGAGGTGATCGTCGAACGCAAAATTTCGACGGCGGTCGTCATCTCCGAAGCAAACTAATCCGTAAAGAAATCATATTCATATGAAGAAACTTCTCCTTATCTGTCTTGCGGCCTTTGCAGCCGCTTCCTGTACGCCGGAAAAACAGCAGTCGAAACCGCTTTACATGTGGTTCGACTGCGAAGCCAATTATGCGCGTCTGAGTCATCCCGATTCGATCCGTTACTATGTGTCCAAAATCCACGACATGGGTTTCACCGATGTGGTGGTCGATGTGAAGTCAATTATGGGCGAAACGCTCTATAAGAGCGACATCGCGCCTTATATGGGCGAATGGGAAGGCGTGACCCGTCCTGAAAGTTACGATATGCTCGCCCATTTTATCGAAGAGGGACACAAATTGGGCATGCGCGTACACGGTTCGCTCAACGTGTTTGCCGGCGGCCACAATTTCTTCGACCGGGGAATCATCTACGACGATCATGCCGACTGGCAGTCGCAGGTCTACACCGACGGGAAGATCGTGCCGATCAGCGAAATAAAGAGCAACTACAACGGCATGCTCAACCCGGCGAATCCCGAGGTGCAGGAGTACGAGCTGGCGATTCTGAGGGAGTTCGCCGAGAAGTATCCCGATGTGGACGGCATCGTCTTCGACCGGGTGCGTTTCGATAATATCACTTCCGATTTCAGCCCGCTGTCGAAGGAGCTTTTCGAAGCTTATGCCGGAACGAAAGTCGCCGATTATCCCAATGATATCCTCCGTTGGACGCAGGATGCCGACGGTAAATGGAACTGGTCGCAGGGCCCGCTGTTCCGCAAATGGATCGAATGGCGCGCATCGGTTATCAAGCAGTTCGTGGTCGAGGCGCACAAGCAGCTTAAGGAGGTCAATCCCCGGCTGCTGATCGGCGACTATACGGGCGCATGGTACCCGACTTATTATTACGTGGGCGTCAATTGGGCCAGCGAGCAGTTCGATCCCGCCCGGTATTTCGATTGGGCGACGCCCGAATACAAGAATACAGGTTATGCCGACCTGCTCGACATCTATATGACCGGACTTTACTATACGCTGGTAACCAAAGCCGAAGTAGACAAGGCCAACGGAGTCGTCGGACAGCGTACCGAAGCGGGAATGGCCAACGAGCAGAACTACTGGTACTGCATCGAGGGCGGCGCCGAATGGGCGAAGAAAATCACCTGCGGCGTGGTTCCCGTGACGGGTTCGATCTATGTCGAGCAGTACGAGGGCGATGCCGCACAATTCACCCGCGCTGTGGCGCAGGCGCTCCGCGACACCGACGGGCTGATGATCTTCGATATCGTCCATATCATCAACCGCGGCTGGTGGCCCGAACTGGCGGCCGGGATCGCCGAAGGAAGCAACTGATCTGCAACCAATATAAAACAACTAAAAACTTAACCTTAAATGTAATTCTATGAAAGAGTTTTTCTCTAGATTCAGAGATTCTCTGGCGGCGAGGACGTGTCTATGGACATTGTTCCTGTTGTTGGCAGGGGCCGGTTCGGCCTTTGCACAACCTACCGTCGGGGGTACGGTTACCGATGAACAGGGCAATCCGCTCGTCGGTGTGACCGTGGTGGTCGTGGACTCGAACAAGGGTACGACGACCGACATAAACGGACAGTATTCCATTGCGGTTCCAAAAGGCGGTATACTGGAATTTACGTATATCGGAATGTCCTCACAGAGAATAACTTGTGGGGGGGGGATTTCCAACCTTGACGTTACGATGAAAGAGGATGCCGCCCGTTTGGACGAGGTTGTCATCCTGGGTTACGGATCGCAGCGCCGCGCCGACGTAACGGCGGCCGTGTCGCAGATCGACGGTAAGGAACTTCAGAAGATGCCGATGTCCAATATCTCGCAGGGCCTGGCCGGCCGTCTGCCGGGTCTTATCTCCGTGCAGAACTCCGGACAGCCCGGTCAGGACCAAGCCAGCATGACTATTCGCGGTGCAAAGACGGGCATTCTTTACATTGTCGATGGAGTGCAGCGTTCGATCAATGACATCGACCCCAATGATGTGGAGTCGGTATCGCTGCTGAAGGATGGTGCGGCCGTAGCGGTTTACGGTCTCGAAGCAGCCGGCGGTGTGATGATCGTAACGACTAAGAAAGGTAAGCAGGGAGCGATGAACCTGACTTACAAGGGTTCCTACGGTGCGTCGTTCAATACCTCGTATCCCGAATTCCTCGATGGTCCGGGCTATGCCTATTGGTATAACAAGGCGCTCGAACTCGACGGTCAGGAACCGATCTTCACGGCCAAACATGTACAGATGATGCGCGAAGGCACGAACGGCTGGGGCAACACCAACTGGATCGACGAAATCTTCGGAACAGGTACGATTCAGCAGCACAGTGTCACCTCGACGGGCGGCAGCGACCGGATCAGCTATTTCGCTTCGCTGGGCTATATGAATC
>CAKVKI010000014.1 GCA_934754975.1 uncultured Alistipes sp.
GGGCTTCGTCGTAGCGGCCCTTTTCGCTGAGCCGCGCGGCGGCCATGCGCGTACGGGTCTGGTCGCTGCAGCCCGGCACCGAGAGCTTCCGGATATGGGAAAGCGTATCGCCCCACGCCCTCTTCTGGAGGGAATCCGCAGCTTCGTCATAACGGCGCGAAGCCACCGAACTGTAGCGCGAATGCCAGGCCGTATATTCGCCGGACGTCATGCCGGCCGTATCGATCTTCCTGAAAAGCTCCTCGGCCAGACTGACCTGTCCCCGCCCCAGCCAGACGTCGATGTCGCCCAGCAGGGCAAAACGGCGTACATGCTGCGAGCCGGTCCGCTCGGCCAGCCGGTAGAGCCGATCGACGTAATAAGCCGACGAATCGAGGTTGAAAGTCACGTAAATCTGGGCTACCGCAAAGAGCCGCTCGGCACGTTTCAAAGGCGGCAGCCTGTCGTCTATCCGGCTGCGCAGCCCGTCGGCCTGCTCCTGCCGCCACTGCTGGTAGCGGGGCTTGTTGGCGAGTTCCGCGTCAAGCCGTTCCAATGCCGCCCTGGTCTGCAGCGAATACTCCGGGCGGGCGGCACACCCCGGCAACAGGATGCACGACAGCACGGTCCACAGAAATCCGAAGGGGAAAAGGAATCTTCGAGGTTGCATCATCGTAGTTTTGGATCGAACAAAAATAAGACAAATGCCCGGCATTACAAATTTTCCGGCCCATTATTCGGACAGCTCCCCGCGGCGCGATCGTCAACAACCGCCTGAAAAGAACCGCAAAAGCCCTGCAAATCCCATTCCTGACCGGATTTACAGACAAAGGAATCCTCCCGGCAAAGAAGATGTGAATAAAAAAGCATAAAAAATATATACCAGTATATACCAGTTATCAAAAATATGTTTATATTTGCAAAGACCAAACCTGAAACCATGAGCAAGGGAATCGTATTCAGCATCGAAGAATTCGCCATCAACGACGGACCGGGAATCCGTACGACGGTCTTCCTGAAAGGGTGTCCGCTGCGCTGCGCGTGGTGTCATAATCCAGAAGGGCTGTCGTTCACGCCGCAGGTCATGCACAGCCGCGAGGGGGACCGCACCTGCGGCGAGGAGTATACGGCCGGAGCGTTGGCCGCCCGCCTTCTGAAGGACAGGACATTCTTCGCCATGAACGACGGCGGCGTAACGATAACCGGCGGGGAGCCGCTGGCGCAGCCCGAATTCCTCGTCGAACTGCTGCAACTCCTGCATCCGATCCACCGGGCGGTCGAGACGAGCGGATACGCCTCGAAAGAGGTATTCCGGCGGGCGCTCCCGCATACGGACCTCGTTCTGTTCGACCTCAAGGCGATGAATCCCGAAACACACAGGAAGTACACGGGTGTGGACAACGCCCCGATCCTGCGGAACCTGCGCCTCCTCCGTGACTCGGAAAAACCCTTCATCATCCGGCTGCCGCTGATTCCGGGCGTGAACGACACCGAAGAACACATGACCCTGGTACGCGATGCGGTCAAAGGCGCGCCGGGGCTGATCCGCGTGGAGATGCTCCGCTATCACAAGACCGCCGGAGCGAAATACGCCATGATCGACCGGGAATACGCTCCGCCGTTCGATCCCAAAGCGGAGGTAAGCATACACGACGTATTCAAAAATACCAACATAAAAACACTGCTGTTATGAACCCAGAAATCGAAAACCTGAAAGAGTACATACTGGACAAAAAGCATCACCAGTACCGCCGCACGCCCGAATCGCTCGGCATCGCGGCGCTGAACGAAACGTTCAGCAAAGAAAACCTCGCCCCGATCGACCGCGCCGGACGAATGTTCGCAGCCATGCTCGAAAACGAGACGCCGGTCATCCTGCCCGGCGAAACCATCCTGCTGACGCGCACCGTGACGCGCGTCCCGGATATTTTCACCCAGGAGGAGTGGAACGAAATCCGCGCAAAACACTATATCCACGAATCGGGATTCCTGTCTAACCTGTCGGCCAATTACCGCGACATGATCGCCGAAGGGTTCGACGCGCGCAAAGCCAAAATCGACGCACGCCTGCAGGACAGCGGCCTGAGCGGAGAACAACGCCGCCAGCTGGAAGCGATGCGCGACTGCATCGAACTGTCGCAGGCATTCCTCGAACGTTACGCCCGCCATGCCGCCGGACAAGGACTCGACGAACCGGCCGCCGTACTGCACACCGTGGCGCACAAAGGGGCTTCGACCTTCCGCGAAGCGCTGCAACTGCTGCGCGCCGTACATTACCTGCTCTGGATCAGCGGCGTCTACCACAACACGCTGGGACGCTTCGACCAATATATGTATCCCTACATGAAATCCGACCTCGAAAAGGGTGTGCTGACCAAAGAGGAAGCCTATGATCTGGTACTGGAGTTCTTCCTCGCCTGCAACAGGGACAGCGACCTTTACCCCGGCATGCAGCAGGGCGACAACGGACAGAGCATGGTACTCGGCGGCCGCAGCCCTGAAGGCGAATACCTGTTCAACGACCTCTCGGAGATGTGTCTGAGGGCCAGCTGCGACCTGGCGCTGATCGATCCGAAAATCAACCTGCGTGTGGACAGCGAGACGCCGCTCGAAATTTTTGAACTGGGTTCACAGCTGACCGAACGGGGATTGGGATTTCCGCAGTATAACAACGACGACGTGGTGATTCCGGGCCTTATGCGGCTGGGGTACAGCCGCGAGGATGCGCACGATTACGTGGTCGCCGCATGCTGGGAGTTCATCATTCCGGGTTACGGTATGGAGATCCCGAACATCGACGCCATGTCGTTCGCCGACATCGTACGCGAATCGGTCCCCACGCTCGGACAGTTCTCCTCATTCGACGCATATTACCGTTCGATCGAAGCCGAAACAGGCCGCCGTTTCGCCGAGATGGTCGAAAGGCACAAAAACCTTTATATTGCGCCCGCACCGTTCATGTCGCTGCTTATGAACGGCACGATCGAGGAGGCCCGCGACATCACCCTCGGTGCCAGATACAACAACTACGGCATCCACGGCACGGGCATAGCCACGGCGGTCGATTCGCTGACGGCGATCAAAAAGCATTACTTCGAAGAGCGGAAAATCGACGGCAAACAACTGGAAGAGGCCATCGCGAACAACTTCGAGAGCGCGGGCGAACTGTACGACCTGCTGCGCTACCACACCCCGAAGATGGGACAGGACGACGACTATGCGGACCGGATCGCCATCGCCCTGATGGCGTCGTTCGACAAAGTCCTCGCCGGAGCGAAAAACGAACGCGGAGGCATTTACCGTGCAGGAACGGGCACGGCTATGTATTATATCGGCCACTCGGCGAACCTCGGGGCGACGCCCGACGGCCGCAAGGCGGGCGAAGTCATCCCGGCCAACTATTCGCCCAGCATGTACAACAGGCTGACCGGCCCGGTGTCGGTCATCAAGTCCTTCACCAAGCCCGACCTGACGCGCGACATCAACGGCGGCCCGCTGACCATCGAATTCGACGAGTCGGTATTCCGCAACGAGGAGAGCGTGCAGAAGCTGGCCATGCTGGTCAAGTCGTTCATCACGCTCGGCGGCCACCAGCTGCAGCTCAACACGATCAACCTCGAAAAGCTGCTCGACGCCAAGAAACATCCGGAGCGTTACCGCAACCTGATCGTGCGGGTATGGGGCTGGAGCGGCTATTTCGTCGAGCTGGACGAAGTTTACCAGAATCACGTCATCCAGCGTTTGAAATACGCCGTTTAATCGCGACATTTGCAGACAAGGAACCTGAAACGAATACAAACAATCCTAAAACTACCAACCATGTCATCCAAATCTTTCATCTTTTACGTCGTCTTCGTCGGGTCGCTCGGAGGGCTGCTCTTCGGTTTCGACACGGCCGTGATCTCGGGCGCCGAAAAAGCCATTCAGGGATTCTACGGACTGAGCAACACGATGCTGGGCTTTACCATCGCCGTGGCGCTCTTCGGTACGGTGCTGGGCGCGCTGTTCTGCGCCCGCCCGGTGGACCGGTACGGCCGCAAGCCGGTGCTGATCGTCATCGCCCTCCTGTACCTGATCTCGGCGCTGGGGTGCGCCGCGGCGCACAACTGGTACTCGTTCATCATCATGCGCTTCCTGGGCGGCCTGGCCGTGGGCGCGTCGTCGGTGGCGGGACCGCTCTACATCGCCGAAATCTCACCCTCGCAGTGGCGCGGACGCTTCGTGGCCTTCTTCCAGTTCAACATCGTGCTGGGTATCGTGCTGGCTTACTTCTCGAACTATTACATCAGCAGCCTGGGCATCGCCGACGACTGGCGCATCATGCTGGGCGTGATGGCCGTACCGGCGCTGCTGTTCGCTATCCTGCTCTTTACGATCCCCGAAAGTCCCCGCTGGCTGGTCAAGCAGGGCGTGGACGGAAAAGCCGCGGAAGTGTTTCGCCGCATCGGTGAACAGAATGTCGAACACCAGTTGCACGAAATCCGCGAATCGCTGCGCGGCAATGTCAAGGGCGTCAGCGAACGGCTGTTCCAGCGCAAATATTTCCGCCCGATCCTCTATGCTTTCCTGATCGCCACGTTCAACCAGCTGTCGGGCATCAACGCGATCCTCTATTACGCGCCCCGCATCTTCGAAACAGCCGGCATCATGCGCGACTCGGCGCTTATGCAGTCGATCCTGATCGGACTGACGAACCTGACCTTCACGATGATCGCCATGGTCATCATCGACAGGGTCGGACGCCGCCGCCTGCTGCTGGTCGGCTCGGTGGGCATGGTCGTCTCGCTGGCGATGGTCGCCGCGGGATATTACACCGAAGTTACGGCAAAATATTACATGCTGATCTGCCTGGTGGGCTTCATCGCCTTCTTCGCCATGTCGCTCGGCGCAACGATCTGGGTGCTGATCTCCGAGGTATTCCCCACCAGCGTCCGTTCCAAGGGACAGGTGTTCGGCAGCATGACACATTGGCTGTGGAGTGCGATCCTGTCGTGGATCTTCCCGGTGATCGTCAGCTCGGGCGGTCCGATGGGCGGCACCTACATCTTCGGATTTTTCGCCGCGGCGATGGCCCTCAACTTCTTCTTCGCGTGGAAGGTCCTGCCCGAGACCAAGAACAAATCCCTCGAGGAACTTCAGAAAACCCTTACAGACTAACCATTCCACCCCAAAATCCAAGACCTATGAACAGACTTTCGAAAGCCTGCATGGCCCTGATCGCCGCGGCGGCATTTACCTTGCCGTACAACGCCGGCGCACAAGAACTCAAAGCCCGGATCAAAGTAGACACCGAACGCCGCATCAGCGACATCGACGACATGATTTACGGCAACTTCGTCGAACACCTCGGACGCTGCATCTACGGCGGCATCTACGAACCGGGATCGCCTCTTTCGGACAGCGACGGATTCCGCAAGGACGTACTCGAAGCCACCAAACGCCTGCGCGTGCCCATCGTACGCTGGCCGGGCGGCAACTTCGTCTCCGGCTACCATTGGGAAGACGGCGTAGGTCCGGTGGAGAACCGCCCGACGCGCATCGACCTGGCGTGGGGATTCCGCGAGAACAACAGCTTCGGCACCGACGAATACATCGACTGGTGCCGCAAGGCGAATACGGAGCCTTACTTCTGCGTGAACCTCGGCACGGGAACGCTCGACGAAGCCCGCAACTGGGTCGAGTACTGCAACGTCGAAAGCGGCACCTACTACTCGGACATGCGCATCCGCAACGGGCACAAAGAGCCCCACAAGGTGATTTACTGGGGACTGGGCAACGAAATGGACGGTCCGTGGCAGATGGGCCATAAGAACGCCGAGGATTACGGCAAGTTCGCGCTCGAAGCGGCCAAGCTGATGAAGTGGATCGACAAGGATATCAAACTGGTGGCCGCGGGTTCGAGCCATTTCGCCGACGACTGGACGGGCTGGAACCGCACGGTGCTAGGATACCTGAAAAACCACGTCGATTACATCGCGTTGCACCACTATGCGCGCAATCCGAACAACGACTATTACGAATTCATGGCTTCGACGCAATTCGCCGAACAGGCCGTCAAGGTCACCGAAGGGCTGATCGCCGAAGCGCTCATCAAAAGCAACCGCCCCCGCCGCCCGATTTACATTGCTTTCGACGAATACAACGTATGGTACCGCGCCCGCGGAGACGAGGGCAACGAAGAGGTCTACAACCTCGAAGACGCACTGGTCGTGGCCCAGTACCTCAATATCTTCGTGCGCAACGCCCATGTCGTGAAGATGGCCAACATGGCACAGCTGGTGAACGTTATCGCCCCGATCTTCACGAGCAAGGAGGGCATGTGGTTCCAGACGATCTTCTATCCGCTGGAGCTTTTCGCCAACAACTGCCGCGGCGCCGCACTGCAGACCTTCGTCGAGTCGCCGTCGTACAAACTCAAAGGCGGCACGGTGGATTACCTCGACGTTTCGTCGGCCTACGACCCGGACAGCAACCAACTGATCGTCAATGTCGTGAACCGTCACAAAGACAAGGCCGTGACCACCGACATCGAGTGCCAGAACGGCGTATTCGCCGGAACGGCGAGCGTAGCCGAGGTCAACGGCAAAGATATCAAAACCGAGAATTCGGACAAGGAGCAAAACGTAAAGACCGCAATCAGTGAACTAAAGGTCAAAGGCTCGAAATTCACGTACGATTTCCCGGCGCACTCCTACACGATGATCCGTATACCGCTCAAATAAGAACGGACCGTGAAAACCATCGTTTACCTGTTCGGACTCCTGATCTGCACGATCATACCCCGGGAAGCACTCTGCACTTCCCGGGGAGGAGCGCCGACCGACGAAACGCCCTCGCGGACGTTCGTCAATCCGCTGCGCGACGGCGCCGACCCGTGGATCATGAAGCACGGCGACAAATATTACACCTGCCGTTCGGGCCGCCGGAAGATCATCGTCACCGAATCGCGCTTCATGACCCGTCCGGAGCGCACCGAAGTGGTTTTCGACTTCGCGCAGGCGGCCGCCGGAAACCCGGAACTGGCATGGACGGCCTACACGATCTGGGCGCCTGAACTGCATTATATAGAGGGGAAATGGTATATCTTCTATGCAGGAGGCGAGCGCGACATCCACAAGCCGCCCTACACCTGGCAGCGCGCCGGAGTGCTGGTGGGCGACAGCCCGTTCGGGCCGTTCGAGTGCCGCAGGCTCTTCACAGGCGACGATCCGGAACAGAAACCCGAAAACGACATCTGGGGTATCGACATGACCCACCTCGAAGTGGACGGAAAGCATTACGCCGTCTGGTCCGGCTGGCCGGAGCAGGTGGACGACAACTCGCAGGACCAGCTGTTATACATCGCAGAAATCACGCAGCTGGGTGAGAAAATGACGCTCGGCAAACGCCGCCTGCTGGCCAAGCCCGAAGAGAAATGGGAGGTGAAGGCCGGAGGCGAGTGGATTTCGCTCGTCGAGGGCGCCGCGGCACTCAAGCACGGCAACGACATTTTCCTGCTCTACTCGACACGAGGATCGTGGACGGCAAATTACAAAATGGGACTGCTGAAGCTCATCGACCGCAGCAATCCCCTCGACAGCCGCTCGTGGGAGAAGCACGGTCCGGTCTTCGCAGATGACGATCCGCACGACGAGGTATTCGGCGTGGGCCATGCCAGCTACACCACCTCGCCCGACGGCCGCGAAAACTGGATTCTTTACCACTCGAAAAAAGCCCTTACGGGCGGATGGCTGCGCGAAGTTTATCTCCAGCCTTTCACGTTCGATCCCCAAAGCGGACTTCCTCTTTTCGGAAAGCCCGTCGGAAAAGGCGAGCTGAAACGTCCCTACGGCGAATACGAAGCGGAAGTTTCGGGGCTGAAACCCGAATAATCCGTCCGGTCCGCACCCGGCTTAGAATCTGTTCCGCATCCGCGGGACAGATTTTTTGTTCCGCCCGTCCCGTTCGGGACGGCGTTATAAGCAAAACCGATCACACTATAAGAAAAATCAAATAATCGCAAGAAATATCATTGAAAAATCCAATGACAAAAAACTATACCGATATATACCGGTATTGAAAAATTATACTTAGCTTTGTTATGAACCAAACAAGAGAGGTTCCGCGTGCCGGCCGACCACCGGCGCGGGAACCGGAAGCAAGCCGAACAAAACACGTCGCATAACTTCAAAAAACCTTAAAACCATGAAAAACCCCGATCCCTCCTTCCATCCCTCGTCTTCGTAAATCCGTGTATTATATACATGGGTATACATTCCGGAACCGACATCCGGAACAGTTTCAATCACTTACCAACTAACCTAAAATTACATGGAGAAACTTAGACTCAATGGGTATTCCACGCTCGGTCACAAACTCGCAGCGGCAGGATGGATGCTCGTATTGCTCCTGATTGCAGGCCCGGCGGCCGCCTTATCGCAGACCGGTAAGGAACTGACCGTCTCGGGCGTCGTCACCGACGAGTCCGGCGTACCGATCGTAGGCGCCTCGGTCGTCGTCGCCAACACGACGGTCGGCGTTTCGACCGGACTTGACGGCTCCTACTCCCTGTCCGTTCCGGCGGGAGCCGAAAACCTCGTATTTTCCTACATCGGCTACATTTCGCAAACCCTCGCGGCAGCCAACCGCACGCAGATCAACGTCGTACTGGCCGAAGAGACGCAGACCATCGACCAAGTCATCGTCGTCGGCTACGGCGTGCAGAAAAAGGAAAGCTCCGTCGCCGCCATCTCGCAAGTGAAAGGCGACGAACTGCTCAAAACCACCGCCACGTCGATCGCCAACGCCCTGGCCGGACAGATCCCGGGCGTTTCGACCGTGCAGGCCAGCGGCGAACCGGGCCGCGACCATACCAAAGTGATGATCCGCGGCGTATCGTCGTGGGTCAGTTCCGATCCGCTGGTACTCGTGGACGGCGTCGAACGCGACTACAACAACATCGACCCCGCGGAGATCGAAACCATGTCGGTACTCAAGGACGCTTCGGCCACGGCCGTATTCGGCGTACGCGGCGCCAACGGCGTAATCCTCATCACCACCAAGCGCGGCAAGGCGGGCGAAGTGAAGGTCAATTTCTCGACCGAATTCGGGCTCAAACAGCCGATCGGCATGGTACACGCCATGGACAGCTACCGCACCGGACTGGTGATGAACGAAGCCCGCAAGAACGACAACGCGTGGGGTTCGATGCTCTCCGACGAAGTGCTGGAACACTACCGCATTCAGGACATGCCCTATGTTTACACCAACACCGACTGGCAGGACGTGATGCTCAAAAACGGATTCAACCACAAGTACAACCTCAACGTATCGGGCGGTACGGACTTCGCGCGCGTCTTCGCCTCGCTCTCCTACCTGCACGACGGCGACATAATCCGCACGGAGCGCAACCTCGACTACGATCCGGCCTACAAGTACGACCGCTACAACTACCGTTTCAACGTCGATATGAACCTCACCAAGACGACGCTGCTCGCCATCGACGCCGGCGGTTACATCGGCATTAAGAACCACCCCAACGAATACCAGAACATCCGCCGGTTCCGGCCGATCCTCTGTCTGGGTCCGATGGACGGCGTGCCCTACTACCCCGCCGACATCCTCGAGCAGTATCCCGACGACGCGCACCCCGACGAGACTGGCCGCCGCATCGGCACGACCGACCTCACCAACTCCGAGAACCCGGTGGTCGCCAACAGCTACAGCGGCAGCCGCTCGGTCAAGACGAGCAACGTCAACCTGAGCCTTCGTCTCCAGCAGGACCTGAGTTTCATCACCAAGGGACTGAGCGCCAAAGTGCAGGGTTCGTACAACAATACGACGCGCTGGGAGAAGGTCATCTCCTACGACGCCATCACCTACAAGCTCAAATCCGACGGAACCTGGATCCGCCGTTCGGGACGCGACGACGCCGGACGCGAAGAGCCGGGCGAAATTCCCAATGTGGCGACCGAAGTGCTGGACGGCGACGGCGGCACGGACGTCCCCCGGAAAAATTACTACCTCGAAGCTTCGATAAACTACGAACGGACTTTCGGCGACCACGCCGTGACGGCCATGTGGGTGGGGCAGCGCCGCAAGACGATGCGCAACGTCATGTTCCCCAGCTATGAGCAGGGCATGGCCATGCGTATGACTTACGCCTATGCCAACAAATACCTCTTCGAAGCCAACCTCGGTTACAACGGTTCGGAGCAGTTCGCGCCCGACAAGCAGTACGGCTTCTTCCCCTCGTTCGCCGTGGGTTACAACCTCCACAACGAGAAATTCTTCCAGCCGCTGCGCAAGGTACTCAACCGCGCCAAAATCCGTGCCTCGTACGGCGAGGTCGGCAGCGACGCCTCGGGCGGGGATCGCTGGCTCTTCACGTCGTCGTATGTCTCGGGCGGCGCATGGAACTACTGGCCCGGGCTGCCCAACGCCGTAGGTCCCAGCCAGACGCCGATCATCGAAGAATCGGCGGCCAACATCAACGCCACGTGGGAGGTCGCCACCAAACGCGACATCGGATTCGAGCTGGCATTCATGAAGAATGAAATGTTCGTCCTGACGATGGACTTCTACGACGAAAAGCGCGAAGGCATCCTCCTCTCCCGCAGCTCGGTTCCGGCATGGGCCGGCATCCAGCCCAAGAAGATGAACCTCGGCGCGACGAAGACCAAAGGGTATGAAATCGAGCTGAAATTCCAGTACGCCACCCCCGACAACGACTGGTACGTCTGGGTGAAACCCGCCGTGAGCTTCAGCGACAACCGCATCACCAACCGCGACGAGCCGCTCTACTCGCCGGCCTACCAGAAGCAGGCCGGACACCGCATCGGCCAGCTCTTCGGCTTCCACCACTCGGGCTGGATACAGGACGCCGACGTGGCGATGACCAGCGCCCGCTACGGCGGCGGACTGATGGGGCTGGGAGATACGGAGTACATCGACTTCAACGGCGACGGCATCATCGACGACAACGACCGTTACGCGATCGGATATTCGCAGAACTACCCGCTCTACAACTACTCGCTGTCGGCCGGATTCCGATTCCGCAATTTCGAATTCGACTTCCTGCTGCAGGCCGTGAGCCACTTCTCGAAGCATGTCATCGACAGCTTCGCATGGCCGCTGCACCGTCTTTCGAACCAGGTGTTTGACTACCAGCTCGACGCATGGACGCCCGACAACCGCGACGCACGCTATCCGGCGTTCCATTTCGACGCCAACCGCGGGCACAACAATATCACCGACGGCGCGGTACGCTCGGTGAGCGTCTACGACGCTTCGTACATCCGTCTGAAGAACATCAACATCGCCTACAACCTGCCCAAGCGCGTGGCGGGCAAACTCGGTCTGTCGAGCGCCAAGGTCTACCTGCGGGGCAACAACCTCTTCACCTGGGCGCCCGACTATCCGCTCGGCGACCCCGAGGCTTCGGACGACGGCGGCAACGTGGTCTACGGCTACTACCCGATGGTTCGCACATTCACCGTCGGACTGCAATTCGGCTTTTAACTGAAAAAGAAGACTCAAATGAGAAAAGCGTTAAAATACATCTTTATGCTTCCCCTGGTGGCGCTGGCCGCCGCATCGTGCGACTACCTCGACAAACGCGAAGAGAGTTCGGGACTCACGCTGGAGGACGTATTCGGGAACGCCACCAACTACGAACTGTACGTCGAATGGATGATCCAGAACCCGATGCTGCAGTACCTCCAGAACGGAGCGCATCCCCACGGTTCATGGGACGACATCACCGACAACTCGATGTCCACGACCAACCTCGACTGTCCGTTCCTCTTCTCGTCGCAGGGCAACTACTGGACGATGCTGACCAGCGACCGCTGCCCGATGTCGAACAACGACGTCTGGACGCGCATCTGGAAGCATGTGCGCATCGCCAACATGGGCATCAAATATATCGGCATGTATCCGGGCGGCGAAGCGGGCCGCAACAAAATTCTCGGCACCTGCTACTTCTACCGGGCCTTCGCCTACATGGAACTTTGCCGCCGCTGGGGTGGAATGCCTTACTTCCGCGAGCCGTTCGACGACCTGTCGATCAACCTCGACTGCGAACGCGACGACATGCGCACGACCTACCTCAACATCGCCGGGGATTTCGCCGAAGCGGCCAACTACCTGACCGCGACGGTCGAACCGACCGAATGGCAGCACCCGACCAGCGTCGCGGCGCTGGGCATGCGCTCGCGGGCGCTGCTCTACGCCGCCAGCAAGCAGGCGGCGGAAGAGGGCGGCATCACGCGCGAAGACCTCTGGGGCGAAGCCGCCGAGGCCGCCGACGAAGCGATCAAAGCCGCCGAGGACGCAGGCTACGCAATGGCGCCCGAAGCAAGCTACTACAACATCTTCAAGGGAAGCATGACCGATATCTACACCAAGGAGGTGCTGTTCGGCCGCCGGGCGCAGATCGCCTGGAACTCCGCAGCCTACCTCATCACCATCCGGCCTCCCGGCAAACTCAACGGCACGTACGGCGTAGCGACGAACCAGGCGTTCGTAGACTGCTTCGACATGGCCAACGGCTACCCCATCGACAATCCCCTGTCGAACTACGACCCGCAGAACCCCTACGCCGGACGCGGCACGCGCTTCAACCACGACATCCTGTATAATCAGGCGACGGTCTTCGGCAACCGCAAAATGGACCTCTTCAACCAGATCGAGGGACAAGGCAAAGGCGGCGGCGACATCGCCTACTCATCGGGCGCCGTGGCGATCGGCTACACCCCGACGGGCACCTACGGCATCAAGTGGATGGGCCGCGACTGGAACGCCCAGCTGCTGCAGATATGGCCTTATATACGTATGGCCGAACTCTACCTCAACTTCGCCGAAGCGGCCAACGAAGCAGGGCGGAGCGTATCGTCCGTACACGGAGAAAACCGCTACACGCCGCTGGCGGCGCTGAACAAGGTGCGCAACCGCGCCGGCATCGCCGACCTGCCCGACCAATACAAGGAACAGAGCCGGTTCCGGGAGCGCGTGCGCAACGAGCGCCGCGTGGAACTTTGCTTCGAGGATCACCGCATGTTCGACCTGCGCCGCTGGAAGATCGGCACGCAGCCCGAAAACCGCGACATCCGCCGCGTGGAGATCACCAAGCTCAATCCGGGTTACGACGCCTCGCAATATCCGACCGGCTTCAAGTACGAATACCCTGCGGAACCTTATCTCAAACGCGTGTACGAAGAGAAGCACGACCTGTTCCCCGTGACCCGGGGCGATACTTACATCGGTCCCCTTTTCAAACAAAATCCCGGCTGGGACGCAGAATAACCATTCAGAAAAGCTACGATTATGAAGAGAACACATAGTATCATCGTTTCGCTGTGGCTCTGCCTGCTTCTGCTGGGAACAGGCTCCGCATCGGGACAAAAACGCATCAAGACCACGGTCCGGATCGAAGTGGCCGACGCCGGAGGCGCTCCGGTTGAATACGCCGGCATATCCTCTTCGCGCAACCGTTACACCTACACCGCCGACCGCAACGGACGGCTTGAAGTGTCGGTAGGCGCGGGCGACGTACTGAAAATCATGGCCGACGGATATGCCACGCAGGCGATTCCCTACGGCGACATCAAAGACGGAGAGCTGAAAGTGACGCTCGAAAAACTCCCGGCATACGCCGACGAACAGAGCCGCATCTTCACCGTGACGGGCGACCAGATCAGCGAACGCCGCACGGTGGGGGCCTATTCGAAAGTGGACGGCAGCGAGCTGGAAGCAAATCCCACGACGTTCCTGTGGGACGCGCTGGGCGGACGCCTGGGCGGCATGTTCCTCATGGACCAGACGCTGGCGCCCGGATTCTCGCAGTACGAAGGCTTCGTGCGCGCCCCGAACGGCGGCACGCCGATCGTGATGATCGACGGCGTGGAGCGCTCGCTGGAATACATCGAGCCGGAGACGATCGAAAGCGTGCAGCTCCTGAAGGACGCATCGCTCAAATCGCTCTTCGGAGGCATCCAGACCAACGGAATCCTGATGATAAAGACCAAGCGCGGCAAAGCCTATGAAAACGGCGTGCGCGTCAATGTCCAGTCGGGCGTGCAGGTTCCTACCCGCCTTCCGAAGTACCTCAATTCGCAGGAGTACGCGACCATGTATAATCAGGCGCTGCAAAACGTGGGCATGTCCCCGATCTTTTCGCCCGAAAAGTACGACGGCTCCGATCCGCTGCTCTACCCCGACGTGGACTATTACGACGAGTTCCTCAACGATGTGATGACCATCACGCGGGCCAACGCCCAGCTCACGGGCGGCAGCAGGAACACGCAGTATTTCGTGCATCTGGGTTACCAGACCAACGGCGGGCTGGAGAAATACACCGACTACCCCAACCGCGACCAGGTGGTGACCGTGCGCGGCAACGTGGACAATACCATCTACGACTTCATCACGCTCAAAGCGGGACTGAACGCCGCACTGCAGAACAAGAAGTGGCCCAACATGTCCACGACCGACTTCTTCGGCATGCTCTCAGACAACCGGCCCAACGAATTTCCCATCACCATTCCCGGGTCGATGGCCGGCAGCAGCGACGAGTACGTACTCGGCGGTACGGACGTGAACCGCAACAACCCGCTGGGCATGCTGACCCGTAACGGCTACGTCGAACGCGAATATTCGTACGTGCAGTCCGACTTCACGCTCAACATCGACCTCGGCAAATGGGTCGAGGGACTGACGATCCGCCCGGCCGTGACGTTCGACTTCTACAACGAGTTTTCGAGTCGCAAGGACGGCGGTTTCTCCGTCACGCAGCTCGTTCCGGGAACCGACGGCAGCCAGGCCACCTTCCGGAAGTGGGGTTACGACAACCCCAACACGAAGCTGGTGCGCGGTCAAAGTTCCACACGCCGCAACTGGGCTTTCAGCACCACGGCCACTTACGACCGCACCTTCGGCAAACATGCGCTCAGGGCGCTGGCCACCTACTTCATGCAGCAGCAGACGTTCCACGACAAAATGCACAGCCTGAAGCGCGTAAACCTCGGCGGCATGGTCAATTACATGTACGACAACAAGTACGTCATCGACGCCAGCCTCAATTACGTAGGTGTCCCGAGCTTCTCGCCGGACGAGCGTTTCGGACTTTTCCCGACCGTCGGCGCGGCATGGATTCTCTCCGAAAACAGTTTTATGCGCAGCAGCCGCTGGATCGACTATCTCAAACTGCGCGCTTCGTACGGCGTGCTGGGCTCGACGAGCTACGACGACGTGGGGCTGGTGTCGAGTTACTACTACCGCGACGAGTGGCAGGCGGCAGGCATGTATGAATTCTCGTCGTTCGCCAACATCGCCCGCCTGACGCAGAGAGGCAACCCGCACGTCGGGTTCCAGAAGAGCCACGAGTTCAACGCCGGCGTCGATTTCGCATTCTTCAACCGTTCGCTGTCGGGTTCGGTCGGTTACTTCCGCAACGCACTGGAAGGCGGTCTGGCCAACCTGAACGACGTCGTGCCGGGCGTCAGCGGCAAAGGCCCGGCGCTCATCTGGCGCAACTACAAGGAGTTCGTAAGCCAGGGCGTGGAAGCCGAGCTGTACTACACCAAGCGTTTCGGCAACTGGACGCTGACTGCGGGAGGAAACCTGAGCTACGGCTATTCGGACGCGACGCGCGAAGCGGACGTGAACTATCCCGACGAGCTGAGCGGACTGCGCAAGATCCGCCGCGTGGGCGACATGAAGGGACTGCAGGTGATCGGCACCTTCGCCGACGAAGCGGACATCGCCGCCTCGCCGGTGCAGACCTACGGCACCGTCTATCCGGGCGACCTGAAGTACCGCGACCGCAACCAAGACGGCATCATCGACGAGCGCGACAAGACCGAGATCGCCAACATCCAGCCCTCGCTGCAGTACGGCATCACGCTGAAGGTGAAATACAAGAATTTCAACCTCGATATCCTGGGCTACGGGCTAGGCTGCTTCGACCGGATGCTGACCGGCAAGTATTACCAGAACTTCGGCGAACGCAAATACTCGAACGTGCTGAAAGACGGGCTGCCTAACGGCAATCCTCATCCCGTACTGCGGGCTTCGACCACGCGCAACAACTTCGAAGCGTCGGATTACTGGGTTGTCGACGGCGGTTACTTCAAGCTCCGCAATGTGGAACTGGGCTACACGCTGCCGCACCATGTCTCGAAGAAGATCGGACTCAACATGCTGAAGGTTTACGTCCGGGCTACCAATCTCTTCACCATCTCGAAGATCAAGGATCTCGATCCGGAGTGCCTGAACGCCGGCATCGGCGACTTCCCGCTCTTCTCGACGATCACCGGAGGCGTCACATTTTCGTTCTAACCGTGAAAAAACTACCGTTATGAAAAAGATACAATACCTGTTCATACTGCTGGCCCTCGGCGCCGGATGCGTCTCCTGTTCGGATTTCCTCGACCCGGAGACCGACAACACGCGGGATGAAGGGCTGCTGGACGAAGCCGCCTACTTCTGCGGTCCGCTGAACGACGTCTACAGCGACCTTCCGACGCTCTTCGACGTCAAGATGGACGTGATGACCGACAACGCCGTCAAAGGAGACCTGATCGGCGACTACTACCGCTGCGGCATCGGCGCGATGTCGCCCGCGCTCAACCCGCTGAACAGCTGGGAGCAGGGCTACCGCAACATCCGCAAAATCAACATCTTCCTCAGCCGCATGGTACTCGACGAGTCCACCTCGTACAAGACCCCTGTGCGATTCTTCGCGCTCACGACCGAAGCCGACTACACGGACAACCTCAACATGTTCTGGCGTCTGAAAGGCGAAGCCTACGTGCTGCGCGCCTACTGGCTTTCGGAGCTGCTGCGCAACTTCGGCGGCGAAGCGGCCGACGGACGCATGCTCGGCGTGCCCCTGGTGGGCGACCGGATCGTCAGCGCCGAAGAGGATCTGAACCTGCCCCGCGCCAGCTACGACGACTGCGTGCAGGCCGTCATCGACGACTGCGACCGCGCCGTAAACGAGTGCAGACTCCCCGATCTGTACGGCAAACCCGACGCCACGAGCCGCGTCTACGGCAAGACGATCCGCGACCACGTTTCGGGAGCCGCCGCCAAAGCGATCAAGGCCCGTACGCTGCTCTACGCCGCAAGCCCGGCCTACAACAAATCGGGCGACCCGGCCAAATGGGAGACCGCGGCCATCGCCGCCGCCGAGGCCGTGAAGGCCGCCGGAGGCATCGATGCCGCGTTCGCTTCGCGCGACGATTACTACTTCAACCAGATCGCCAATGTGGACAACCCCAATTACGACGTCATCATGCGCGGACAAGTGCTGAAAGGCAATTCGGCGCTGGAAGCCGACAACTTTCCTCCCGGCATGTACGGATCGGCGCTGGTGAACGTTTCGCAAAACCTCGTGGACGCATTCCCCGACAGCAACGGCTATCCGATCGCCCAGAGCGGTCTCTACAAGGCCGCGACACCCTACGCCGACCGCGACCCGCGCCTGAATATGTTTGTGGGTTACAACAGCGGCAAGATAGGCTCCTACACACTCGAAATCTTCGAAGGCGGCTGGGATGCCTACAGCCCGCTGAAAAAGACGTCCCGTTCGGGGTATTACCTGAAAAAAGCACTCAAGCAGTCGATCGTACTCACGCCGGGGCAGCAGACCTCGACGCCGCGCGCCAACATCCTGATCGGCCTGCCGGAAGTACTGCTCAACTTCGCCGAAGCCGCCAACGAAGCGTGGGGCGTAACGGGCGACCCGAAAGGCTGCGGATTCCATGCCAAGCGGGCTTTGCGCCGCATCCTGACCCGCGCCAATGCCAACGGCGCGAAGTATCTGGACGAGGTGATCCTCGAAGACCAAAGCCGTTTTCGCAACTACCTGCGCAACGAACGCCGGCTGGAGCTTTGCTTCGAAGGCCACTACTATTACGACCTGCGACGCTGGTACGCCGCAGATCCGGACTGGCAGGACAAACTCAACACAACCGTACGCGGCACGCGCATCACACGCGGCGACAGCGGCCTGCACTTCGAAGAGGTGACGCTCGAAAAACGCATCTTCGAATCGCCTTACCAGCCGATCCCCTACACGGAGGTCTTCAACGCTCCCGCCGTCGTACAGAACCGCGGATGGAAATAGACTCAAACCGATAAACAGACCGATTATTATGAAAAAGTACTATATGCTGCTCCTGTTCCCGCTGCTGACGGCGCTCGTGTCCTGCGGGTTCGACGACGAAGAGGCCGAATTCCCCGTCAAGAAAGTATTGTTCACCTACCAGAAATACAACCGCCAGCTGGTCGTGGGCGAGGGCCTGCAGCTGAAAGTGGGCGTCGTATTCGCCGGACTGCCCAAAAGCGACCGCAACCGGGTGGTAGAGTATATGATCGACCCGTCTCTGGTCACCGCCGGCAACCAGACCGTACTCCCGGCAGACTACTATAAATTCGATGATCCGTCGCAGATCGTCATTCCCAAAGGGCAGCTCAAAGGCTACATGCCCGTGAAGATCGACTCGGCGAAATTCGTAAACGACCCCAAGGCCCTCACCGGCGAGTACATACTCCCCGTGCGGATCGTCAAGGCCGACGCCGATGCGGTCACCGAAGGCAAGGGCTACACCCTGATTTCGATCAGCTATCAGGGCAAACAGTACGGCAACTACGAATATGCAGGCGTGCGGACCAATACTTCAACGCAGGAGAAACAGCAGTACGCCAACGTCAAGACCACGACCAACAGCATCCGCCAGCTGCAGACCGTCGGGCCGAACACTTTCCGCGTGTACGCCGACCAGCAGGGCACGAACGATCCTGCCAAAGGCCAGTATTCGTTCCTGATTACGCTCCCGGTCAAGGGCAGCGGACAGGTGACGATCACCAAAGACCCGGACTACCTGCCCGGCATCGAGGTCGCGGCCGACGGCGAATCGACCTATGACGCAGGCAGCAAGACCTTCGTGCTGCGCTACAAGTACACCCAGAACGGCGTCGAGTGGAAAGCCGAGGATACGATGACCTTCCGCAACCGTATCCGCGACGACCAGGGCGACGGGCGCGTACTCTACGAGTGGCGGGGCTTCTGATCCCCGCATGTTCCGACACACACCGGGTCAGCTCTTCCCGGCCCGGTGTATATTCCTAAAATCCAATCTCCTGAAACCCGATCGCTATGAAACGTTATTTACTGCTTCTCGGCCTGCTTTCGTCCGCCTTCACGACGGCATGCGGCGGCGACGCCGTCAAAGTTCCGCCCACCCCGCCTTCGGGCGGCGGCGAAGAAGAAACGGCCGTCAACATGTGGGCCGTCGACATGACCGTACTCGAACTCGACGGCAAGTATTACGCCGTATGGTCGGGCTGGGACGCCTATTACGACAACCGGGAGGGCAACGGCCAGTATCTCTACATCGCCCAAATGACTTTCCACGAAGAGAAACCGCGGGTGCGGCTCGGAGAGCGCGTTCTGCTCGCCAGACCTGAACTGGAATGGGAACTGAAGGTAAACGAGCATATTTCGCTCGTCGAGGGTCCTGCGGCGCTTTATCACGGCGACGATGTCTTCATCCTCTACTCGACGCGCGGTTCGTGGACCGACAACTACAAAATGGGCCAACTGCGGCTCAAAAGCCGGCAAAGCGACCCGCTCGATCCACGTTCGTGGGAGAAAAAACAGACGCCCGTTTTCCAGGGGCTGAAGGAGACCGACGGCAAAGGCTACCTGGTTCACGGCGTAGGCCATGCCAGCTTCACGACCTCGCCCGACGGCAAAGAGTATTGGATCAACTATCACTCTAAGACCGTACGCGACACGGGCTGGGACGACCGCAAGGTTTTCTTCCAGCGGTTCACGTTCGACGCCGACGGCAATCCCGACTTCGGGATTCCGGCCAACCCCGCCGAGCCGATGACACGGCCTTCAGGCGAAACGGAGATCGAGCGCGCCGACGGGATATCCGATTCCCCACCGACCTTTATGAATCCCACGCGGGAAGGAGCCGATCCGTGGATCGTCAAACATGACGGCAAATATTACACCTGCCGTTCGATCGACCGCGGAATCTGGGTGACCGAATCGCGGTTCATCTCCAAATTCGAGGACGGACAGACCTGGGAACAGGCCCGCCGCAAGGTATGGACCCCGCCCCCCGTAGCTACCGACAGATGGAACATCCGCCAGCACTGGGCGCCCGAACTGCACCATATCGAAGGCAAATGGTGCATCTTTTACGCCGCCGGCAAGCAGACCGCGGCACCCTACTGGCAGCACCGGGCCGGAGTGCTGATATCGGAAAACGGCCCCTTCGGCCCTTACGGGGAACACGACGACAGCCCGCTGTTCACGGGAGAAATCGTCAAAAAACAATAACCCATGAAAAAGACCTCCGCAATCCTGATGCTGGGCATGCTGGGATGCTCCCCGGCCGGCGGCAAAGAACCTGCGAAGCCCCCGGTTCCCGCCCCGGAGACCGGCCCCAAACGGCCGAACGTGCTGTTCATCATGCTCGACGACATGTGCGACTGGGCGCACTATCTGGGCGGCAACAGGCAGGTCGCAACGCCCAACCTCGACCGGCTGGCCGCACGCGGCGCAGCGTTCGCCAACGCCTATGCCGCCGTGCCGTTCTCGAATCCCTCGCGCACGGCCCTGCTGACCGGATTGTTCCCCGGCACGACGGGCGTCTACCAAAATACACACGACATGGCCGATTCCGAAGCCGTGCAGTCGGCGACGCTGCTGCCCGAACATTTCCACGACAACGGCTACACGACTGTCTGGGCCGGAAAGATATTCCACACGCGGCCCGGCGAGGAGCGGCTGGAGCGAATGTGGGACGACATGCGCTTCCGCGACGGCGATTACGGTCCGTGGATGAAACACATGGAGCGGCCGCCGCAGGGCATGGACTGGCGCGGGTATGAGGCTTGGGACGGTCCCGACACCGATTTCCCGGATATCGTGAATTCACGCCACGTCATCGAATTCCTGCAGCAAAAACACGAGAAACCCTTCTTTGCGGCTGTGGGCATCTACCGGCCGCACGCCCCCTATACCGTCCCGGCACGGTTCTTCGACATGTACGATCCCGACGGCATCGAACTGCCGTACGTGCCCGACGACGATCTGGACGATTTGCCGCCCTATGCGCTCGCTACGTTCTACCCGCCGGTATGCGACGTACGGCAGGAGCTTGCGCAGTGGCGCGAGGACGGCACCTGGAAAAACCTGGTGCGGGCCTACCTTGCCAGCGTGACTTTCGCCGATTACGTCGTCGGCAGCCTGCTCGACGCCCTCG
>CAKVKI010000015.1 GCA_934754975.1 uncultured Alistipes sp.
ATGGTGCCATAGCTCAGTTGGTAGAGCAAAGGACTGAAAATCCTTGTGTCCCCGGTTCGATTCCTGGTGGTACCACGGTAATGTGCCAAATTAGGTGATTGTTAAAAAACGAATCCTAATTCATTGAATGACAATACTAATTTTGGTGGATTTGAATAAAGACGATTGATAATTTCAATCGTCTTTATTATTTTTGCGCCCCGAATCCGGCTTAAAATGATTTTTAATGGTCGGACTTTGACTTTCATGTATCAAAATAGGGGATAAGCAAAAATGGTTTGTAAATATTGCGGAGGTAACTGTGTAAAAGATGGTCATCAGGCTAACGGCAAACAACGATATAAATGCGTTCATTGCCGGAAAAAACAGCAGGAATTATACACTTATAATGCATATGATCCTAACTTGAATAAACGAATAATCGTATTAACTAAAGAAGGGGTTGGGATTCGCAGTACGGCAAGAATTCTTCATATATCTATAGGAACTCTCTTTCGGCGTATTCTTACGATAGCGAAATCAATCGTACGGCCTATTGTTCCCAAACATAGGGTATATGAGGTCGATGAGATGAAGAGCTTTATTCGACGTAAAAACAATCATATTTGGGTTGCCTATGCTCTAGACCGTTATTCGAAACAAGTCGTTAGTTTTAGTGTTGGTACTCGAACGAATAGCACGCTGAATATAGTATTGGAAACTCTGCGTTTGTCAGAAGCCAAGAGAATATATACTGATCGTTTGCGAAACTATCGCTCGCTGATTGATAGAAGGGTTCATCGTACTTCTCTATATGGAACTAATCACATCGAACGAAATAATCTAACAGTAAGAACTCATTTGAAGCGTTTATCTCGCAGAACAATTTGTTTTAGCCGGAGTGTTGTTATTCTTACTGCAATTCTAAAAATTTATTTTTGGGGATAATATCTAAGGTTGATTATTGACTCCTCTGGATGTTGGTGAACAATAATCTTACTTTATTTTAATATAGATATTGCTAGTAATACGCAGTTTAGTTTGAATCTCAATAAAAAATTGTAACTTTGGATGTAAGACTAAATTGTGAATGACTTCGATCTTCGACCATATAGCAATAGAGAATACTTATGAATTGTTCTTTCCCAAAAAGGAGCAAGGATTGGCTATTATATGGTTGTATGAAAGAGTAAAAAACGGATATTTCGAAAAAGGAATATTTAAAGAAAAAGATATTCGGAAAGCATTTGACGAAGTAAGTATTATAAACAAGGAAAAAAGGGAACGGCAACAGTGGGAATATTACAATTCTCAAATCATGGCTTTACAGGAGTTTTTCTTATTATACGATGAAGAAAACCAGACTTACACATTCAAAGAATACGCAACTTACCTATGCGATAAAGTATTTAAAATGCTATCGGATAGGTTTAATCCTACTGTAATTGAAATTACTTGTACGGACTTGTATGAGAAACTAGAGGATGCAAAAGACTTGACAATCTGGTTGGAAGCACATTTTGACAAGGCGAAATCCCATCTTAAAGAACAAATTGATTATTTAAACCAACAAATAGACAAGTCTGTTATAGAACTGAGTGAAAAAGCCAAATTGAATAATTGTGATTCTTTGGTCGTCGCTCTACGAGATATTGAAAATAAGCTGGATGAGATACGTCGGCAAAACAGGGAGTTACGTGGTGCCTTTCGTGAAATAGACCGTATAAAGTCAATCTTGATGACACACCCGGCAAGAGAAAATGCCGAAATTGATGATAAAGTATCAGAAGTAATCGATTACTTTGAGAGTGTAAGGACTTTGCTTAATATGGTTGATTCTCGGATTGATAAAATACAACCTAAAATTCAGCAGTTTTTTGGATCATTGAATCGCCATTTATTTGATAGAAAAGTCGAAAAATTTCTAACCTATTTATTGGATAAAAGTCAAGTTGTTTCTGGTGAATTAACACTTCCTATTGCGAATGAAAGTTTTATTACCCGTTTGTCATCTTCGAATTTTACAATTATTGAAAGACGGGACGGACTTTTTATTGGGAAGCAGAATCAATCTCCTTCTTATATAAACGATCCGTTAAGAGAAGCCGCTGCGTATCAACAAAGTAATAGGGTGCTAGTTAGACAAAACTATATTGATCAATGGATGGCGAGGATAAAAAGGGTATCTCTACAGACCAAAGAATATCATTTGTCTGATGTTTTTTTCGAGATACTCGAACGTCATAATGAAGATCTGCAATTGGCTGTCAGTGTTATATATCAGGCTATGAGCTATTTTGATAAGCATGATAGATGGCAGATTGAGATTGATTCGCAAAAAATGATTCATGGCGACAAATATAAATATGCGATATGGGATATTTGGATGAAACAGAAATGAGAAATCCATATGACTTTTTGGATTGTGAGCAGGGCAAGGAACTTTTTGCTCCGCTTGATTATGCATTAAAAGACGGAGTACATATTCAAGAGTACGGGAAACAGAAAGAATTGTATTCATATCTCCGGCGGTTTTATCCGACATTGGTGCAATATTATCGCGAATTTTGGGGGCTTGAACTTGAACAGGGAGGCAACGATTCCGAAAAATATTATTACCTCAGATTCTGTCCTGATTTGAAAAATGGAATTCCGACGAACCACAAGCATCTCATGTCAAAAGAAAATATTATTGTCGGATTACTTCTATACAAAGTTTATTATAATGATTGCAATATTGAACTTGATTCGTTGAGTAAGTTTCAACGGATAATAAAGATTGATTATCCTGATTTGAAGCCTGGTATAATAAAAACTTTGGCTAAGGTTAAGAAAGAAAAGGCAACACAGTTCAATGACGAGAAAATAGATGCCTGTATTAAAAGTGCCTTTGATGAATTCAACAAAATAAAATGGATTGAAATGGATGGTGATAGTTTTGAGATATTGCCCTCATTTTTTAGAATAACACGAGAGTTTGCCCCTTATATCAACAACATTGAAGAAATATTAAAAGAAAGTCAGGATGAAAAGTTACCCGCGAATCTATAGCTTGTCTACTATAGGGCTTATTCATCATCATGAGATTGATTATGAATTTCATCCGGCGCGAACCGATTTCATGGGGGATAGCGCTTCGGGTAAAAGTATTATTGCCGATTTGCTGCAATTGATATTTGTTGGTTCGACGACTTTTAGATCGGCAACAGCAACGTTGAAAGAAAGACGCGATCCGGATGGATTGGTTATAAATACTTCGGGAAAAGGAACAAATATTGCCTATGCATTCTTGAATATTCAAACTGCAAGTGAACAATTTATTGTTATTGGAACCTATTTTGAAAGTACCAGCAAAAATACAAAGCCATTTATTATACAATCGAGTACGGAGATCGAGAACGAAAAACTGACTCCGATGTACATCCCTCTGAAGGCAATTGATTTCAAGAAAGGGAATACGATTTTGGACTTGGATGAGCTAACGGATGCGATGGAGGAAAAACAACTGGTATTCAAAAAATGGGAACGAATTAGTGCATATCATCGTATTTTATACAATAATAATATTCTCCCATTGGATTTGTCTGCTAACGATAAGGTTTTGACTGATTACGCAAAAATTATCCAGTCCTTTTCTCGTGGGAAAACCTTAAATACAAAAGAAAGTAAAAGTCTTTTGGATTTTTTATTCGGGCAGGAGAGAGGAAAGGAGTTGAATAATAAATATGTTCAGATAGTCAGGGATCTTGGGAATACGACCCTTGCATATGGGCAAAATTTGGAGATTATTAAAGGATTGACTTTAAGATTTGAGCGAATACGTTCTTTAAAATCTTCTTTGGAGAATAAAAACAGCAAGGAACAAAAGTATCTTACCTCAGATTTATTATTTCATCGAGAAGAGTATAAACGATTATCTGATAAAATACAAACAAATTCAGATAAAATTTTGGAGGCTTCTCATTGCTTACAGCAGTTGATCAATGCCGCGAGGGAGGATATCATTCAAGCAGAAAAAACGAAAAATAGTCTCTCCGCGCATGTTCAAAGAATGTCTGATATCCAGTTTGTTGCTAAAACGCATTATGTGACATTGAATAATGCGCGGCAATTGATTGATAGTTTAAAAATAGATGAAAATCAGCTAGAACCAGTTTGTCGGAATTATCAAAGAACGAGAGGGCAATATGTAATTCTGCAAGATTTTCTATCAAAGTTATCGGCTAAAAACGTACAATCATTTTTTGAGCAATCTGAATGGGTGAAAGGATTGAAGGCAGGCAATGAGTACTATGGAAAACGGATAGGTGAGATAAAGTCAAACTTGGAGAATCTTGATCTTCTGTCAGAATACGTTGATGTAAACAATCCAGAGTCTTTGGTTCGATGGGCTATTTCACTTAAACGCCCCCTTACGAGAATAGAAGAGAGTCTAATGCTGCATTTTCAGACGTTGCAGCGTACTCAACCGGAAAATCCGAGAAAACGAGACCGTTATTTACCTATCCCGTCCGTCTTATTCGATAATCCTAAGATTCAAGAGCAAAAGAATGGGTTTTGGATCGATTTGGATGGAATCCAGGAATATGTTGAATATGTTTCCGAACAGCGATTTAATACGATTGACCAAAATGCAATAAATAAGTATTTTGAATCACAATCGCAAAATGTTGAACAGCAGCGGAAGCAACTACAGGATGAGCAGAAAAAACTTGTTTGTCTACACGATATTTTTTCAGAATTGTCCAATGCGTCCGGTGCAATTGAAGCATATCGGAAGAAAGAAGAATTGAATCATTACCGAGAGAATAATTTGCTGGATATAAGTGTAGAAACGCTTCAATCTTATTTAGACTGTTTGAAGCGGAAGGATGTTATTGAAAGGGAATACAAACAGGCTTGTCAGGATTATGACGAGGCCATTGCTAAACAAAGTGAGAATAAGGCAATTTCCGATAGGTTGCCAGTGAAAGTCGAAAAAGCTGAAGACCTGTTACGCAGCATTGAAGCCGATAAGGAGTTATTATCAAATATTGCTCAACGATTTCCAATCAATCCGTCATCTGATTATGATTTGAACTTTTATTATAACAGCACTGATAAAATAGAATCTTTCGCTATAGAATGTGGCATTCAGAAAGAAAATATTGATGTAATTGAATCTCTTAGGAGCGACAAATCAAGGTTTGATTTGCTTGTGGTTGAGTTGCAGAGTAAAGAAGAAACTTATAAATCTCTTTATCAGAAATTGCCAGTTGCGGAGGAAAATAATGATTCTATAACTCAAATACAGGTTCAGCAGGAAAAAGAAGCATATATTGGAGCCAAGAGTACTTATAATAATCAATTTGATGGAATTGTTGGGGATTTTTTATCAAGTGAGTCGTATAGATTCGAGGGAGAGAACAAAGATTTTGCAGATTTGGTAGCCCACTTGCTTCCTGATATTTTTAAACACGAAAGGGTAATTGAAGAAGACGTTATTAGTAAGATAGAAGCACATCTAAAACAAATTAACGATAAAAACCGAGATTTGAATTCGAAAAAAATACGGAAAATAGAAGACTTGCTGGATGATGTACGTTCGGCAGTTGGTGTGCAAGAAGATATTGTCCGTAAAATAAATCGATTCTTTAGTGGAGGAGAAAGACGAATTAGTGGAAATTACAAACTCAATTTAGTCAGTAGTTCAGTCAAAGGCTTCCCTGTTGAGTGGTTGGCCGATTTTAAAAGAAAAGCACAAGAACAACTTAATTTATTTGATATCTCAATTGCGGATAAATTATCTTCCGTTGTGTCAATTGACGAAAAGATTTTGGAGGCATTTAAAGAATTGACAGGTAATCGAAATGGCGATGTAGCTATCGAAGACATATTAAACCCTAATTCTTATATGGAGCTGAGTCTTGAGATGCAAGATTCAAGAGGAAAATCCAATAAAGGAAGTACAGGGCAAACTTATGCTGCCATTGCATTATTGTGTATTGCCCGGTTATCTATCGTTGGAAGTAAAAATTACAATAAGGATACTGGTATTCGTTTTATGCCTATCGATGAAGCCGAAGGGTTGGGTAGTAACTTTGACTTGTTAAACGAAATTGCTCAAAAATATGATTATCAAATTGTAACATTTGCAATTAATCCATTGGGACGCTACGATGGGCAGTTTATCTATATTCTTCATAGGAATCCGGATGTCGATGCAAATATTAACCTAACACCAATGGCTATTCGTAGCAGAATTGATATTAAAGATAACCTAACAGAAATGGTTGAGGTATGAGTGGCGATTTGACATGGCGGATACTGAAAGCCATGCATACATTATATGTGAAGAAGAAAATTCTTGTCGGAAATAAGTCTGACAGTCAAATAAAGCATCTTCTTAGTCGGAAACTAATTGGCTACCAACATGGCAACAGCAACTATTTCGTGCCCCTTGCTGGGTATGACGAGTATTATGAGAAGAACTTT
Organism: uncultured Alistipes sp.; assembly: GCA_934754975.1. GTDB lineage: Bacteria > Bacteroidota > Bacteroidia > Bacteroidales > Rikenellaceae > Alistipes. Next base: position 6,454 of record CAKVKI010000015.1, read on the forward strand.
TTACACGATTTTCAGCAATACGAAGATTTCCTTCTTTCTGTAGATCCGGAGACAGACGGACGGAAAACATGTACAGTAAGAGATATACAAACCTTAATGCTTATTGCAGACCATTTGGAAGAGGTGAAGAAATCATTAACCACACGTCGTACATTTTCTAGCGAGGTATTCAAATATGGAGGGTCAAAATATTTAGAAAATCACCATGGATTAGACAAAATGGTGCTTAAGATTCTAAATATTGAGAATTTCCCATCTGAAGACCCTAAAGTTCTTCAATGGAGATTTGTGGTCGATTGTCTAAATCCGGAATTAGTTGTGCTTTGCGAAAACCTTGATTTTCTCAAAACTCCAAACATTGCTCGTCAACACAATATAGAACTTTGGTATGTTGGAGGAAACAACATATCAAATATTCATCATATCAATTCCGAGAAACTTAGTAAACCATTATATTATTCCTGCGATTGGGATTATGACGGTCTGAGAATTTACTGCCGGATAAAAGATATTTTAAAAGTAAAAGGAAAAGATGTTGTTTTACTTTATCCGTCCAATTTTCAAAATAGGTTATCGATTGATTCCCCTAATCATAACAGTAAATGGAATCAATCGGTTCCTTTTTCGGGGCTTGATATAAGCTATTTCACGGCAAAGGAGATAGATTTGATTAATCAATTGATAAGAAAGAATCAGTGGATTGAAGAGGAGTCTAATGATTTATTAAAAATGCTGTCTAGTGTCTGCGATAAATCTGAATTTTCGATCTATTGATCCTGTAATATTTGGTTGTTCTGCGCTTTGTATGATATGTGCCAATTCTTTATCCTTGATCACTGTTTGGCAGGCTCGGTTTTCAATTGCTCTATGTGACATTGTATTTTATTGCGGTCTGATTGGAATAGGGAGCTATATTCGTTTGAATTCAGGGCTATTGTGTTAATAGGGTGGAGTAGGGTATGTTGAAATGTAATTTTTTTTCTAAAAAAATTGTTGTTTTATGAGAAAGTTGTAAATTTACATTTAATATGATTACTGAATGAATTAGACACAAATTGGTGAAGAACGGTGAACCTGAACCGTGTGCTAATCGTGTGAACTGAAATATAGGAATGAAGTTAATTCATTGATCTTATGAAATCTGCCTTGGATTATATAAATTCCTGGTGGTACCACGCTCAAAAAGAACGACTTACAGTAATGCGAGTCGTTCTTTTTTGCCTTTTCAGCTTTGGTTTGCGATGGTTTGCAGTCCAAGGTTAAACCGAAAGTTACTATGGCCGCAGGGACCAATATCCTATGTCGCAAGTTGGAACCTCTCTTAAACGGAACGCATTCGTGTTCATAAGTTTATCACCTAAATCAGCGAACGAGTAAAGGCGTTCGGCAAAGCGTTGGAAATTCCGACAGACCTTACAGCCCATGTAGCCCGACATTCATCTGCGACACGTCTTAAAGCGCGGGGAGGCGAGTACGCCGATAATTTGTGAATTGCCGGGTCATATTGGAAAACGCAGCTGCATCGGCGATACGGCGGGCTGCAATTCCTCTTATTCTCTCCGCTGTCATTTGCATAATAAGGGATAAATGATTAATTTTACAAGGAAACTGATGCATATTGATGATGCAGAAATAATCCTGTAACCTTGCGTGCCGGCTTCATAGCCATATTCGGAATATTGATAATTCTTTCGGAGATACCGGATAAACCGCGCCTGCAAAACAGATGGAAAATGCGTAAGAATAAGCGGGATTTTTTCTTTATTTTCTCAATGCTCATCTTTTTCAACGGATATCGTCGATTGTCATTGCAAGAGATCCGAACCCAAACTATGCTGAAATATTTATGGTAAGCAATACTCAGCTCGATCTTGCCTGGAAGTTCCTCGAACAGACCGGCGTTAATATCTTCCTCACGGGGAAGGCCGGTACCGGTAAGACTACTTTTCTGCGCACGCTCAGGCAGCGCTCCCCGAAGAGAATGATTGTCGTCGCCCCGACCGGCGTTGCTGCAATCAATGCAGGCGGAGTCACCATACATTCATTTTTTCAGCTGCCGTTCGGCCCTTATCTGCCGGCCATGCAGCAGGGTGAAGGCGGCCGGCTGAAAATGAATTTCAACAAAGAAAAAATCGCTATTATCCGGAGCCTGGACCTGCTCGTCATAGACGAAATAAGTATGGTGCGTGCCGATCTCCTGGATGCAATAAACGATGTGCTGCAAAGATACCGCGACCGCAGCAAGCCCTTTGGCGGGGTGCAGTTGCTGATGATCGGCGACCTGCAGCAGCTCGCTCCGGTAGTGAAACCGCAGGAGTGGAACCTGATACACGAACACTATAATTCGCCCTACTTTTTCGACAGCAAAGCGCTCAGGTCCACCGAATACCTTACCTTGGAACTGCGGCACATATATCGTCAAAGCGACAGCGAATTCATCGACATCCTGAACCGGGTAAGGGAGAACAATATCGACACGGCGACGCTCGACAAACTGAATTCCAGGTATATTGCCGGTTTTGAAGTCCCGGATGATGCGGGTTACATCGTCCTTACTTCGCACAACAATACCGCGCATGCGATCAACGAGCGCAAACTTGAGAGCCTGAAGACGACGGCCTATACGTTTACATGCGACATCGAAGGCGATTTCCCGGAATATCTCTATCCCAACGACAGCGAGCTGACGCTCAAAAAGGGGGCGCAGGTTATGTTTGTCAAAAACGATATTTCGGGACAGCAACGCTATTTCAACGGAAAGATCGGGCGCGTGACCGATATTGGCGAGTCTCGAATCGAGGTGACTTTGGATGATGTGCCGGAACCCGTAGAAGTAGAGGTCGCCGAATGGACCAATGCAAAGTATGCCATTGATCCCCGGACGCAGGAGATAACCGAGACCATTGCGGGCGTATTTCGGCAGTTCCCGCTCAAGCCCGCCTGGGCGATAACCATTCATAAGAGCCAGGGATTGACTTTCGAACGGGCTGTTATTGATGCGGCGGAGTCCTTCTCGCATGGTCAGGTCTATGTGGCATTGAGCCGCTGCCGGAGTTTCGAAGGACTTGTGCTGCGTACGCCGTTGCATGGCAGCGCAATAATCAATGATGCGACAATCCGGGCTTACAATAAGAATATCGAGGAGAATCAACCCGACGAAACGGTTCTGCACGAACAGAGCAGGTTGTATCGTCAATCCTTATTGGCGGATATGTTTAACTTTGCTGCGCTGAGAATCCGGCTTCGCGCAGTGCAGAAAATATTTAACGAAAACCTCGACAAGCTCTATCCGAAACTGACAGCGCGGTGGAACGAGACGCTGACTGAATTTCACAGCGCGATATTCGTCGTGAGTGAAAAATTCCAGGGCCAGTTGAACGGCATTGCCGCCGCGGCCCCGGACCTGAACGACAGCCCGCTGCTGACCGAGCGCGTAACGAAAGCCCAGACCTATTTTCTTGCAAAATGCAACGAAATCCTCGTGCCGGCCGTGGAGCAGAGCGGCGTCGATATCGACAACAAAGAGACGAAAAAGATGCTGGCGGATGCGCTCCGGAAGTTGCGGGAGGCGCTGACCGTAAAGTTGGCGGTGCTTGCCCTCGACAATAAAGCCGGTTTTAATATTCACGACTATCTCGACACGCGGGCAAAAGCCGTCCTCAATGGGCAAAAGGCGAAAACGGCAAAGAGCGCGAAAGTTGAAAAAACAGCGGTGGGCGGCACTTCGGACGATATTGAAAATCCCGAACTTTTCGAGCGGCTCAGGTTGTGGCGTAAAGAGATCTCCGCGCGTGACAACGTCCCGGCATACGTGGTCATGCACCAGAAAGTACTTGTCGCAATATGTAAAACGCTTCCCCGTAACACCCGGGAATTGCTGAGTATCAAAGGTGTCGGCAAGCGTTTTATTGCCAACTACGGTGAGCAGGTTCTCTCGATTGTCCGGGATTGGAGGGCTGCCGACAGCCAGTAGGGACGATAATATAGAGATTCGGGCCCCGGATAAAATGGAAAAGGCAGGTTTCTCAGACCTGCCTTTTCGCGTTTGCGATCGTATGTTTTTTTCGACTTGTGAACGGCCCGGAGCCTTGCCGGACGGCCGTGCTGCGTGATTTCCTCTTCGCGGCTCGCCTTGCGGTGGGCCTTGAGGTAATCCTGCTGGGTGATCTTTTGCTTTTTCATGTTACATTGCATTTTACGAACCCGGTTCGTCGTTCGTGGCGGCAAAGATAACAAATTCGATCCGAACGGCAAAGTCCGCCGGGATATGCGCTTTCACCGGTCCCGCGACGCTGACTTACCTTGAGACCTCCCGTCGCCGCATGCAAAGCGAAAATCAGCAAAAAGCCTTATCTTTGCCAGAGATGGATTTCAACCGCTACATATCGGCCGCCGAGTTCGCGCCGCTTGCCGAACTGTTCCGCAGGGAGGGCGAAATCCTCTCTGTTCCTAAGGGCGGCTGTTTCTCGTTCCAGCAGGCCCGCAACCGTCGCAGCGGACTCATCGAGACGGGCGCTTTCCGCTATGTACACGCCACTGAAGCGGGAGAGAGGCATGTCGTCGGATACGCTTTCGCGGGGGAATTCGTCGGCGACTATATCTCGATGCGCAACGATGCCGCCTCGTGGGTGAGTATCGAAGCGATGTGCGACAGCCGTGTGCTGACGCTGACGGGCGGACGGCTCGAAAATTTCTACCGGACCGACGCCGCACACGAGCGGCTGGGCCGCACCGTCGCCGAGCATATGCTGGCCGAGATTTACGAACGGCTGCTGCAATCATACGTCTCGACGCCGCAGGAGCGCTACGAATCGCTGTTGTCGCGCTGTCCCGGCCTGCTCCGGCTGATTCCGCTCCGGGAATTGGCCTCCTTTCTCGGCGTGCGTCCCGAAACGCTGAGCCGCATCCGGCGGCGGATGCGGTGATTTCTTGATCCGGATCAAGTGTTTTCCGGTTTTCGCGTCCTATCTTTGCGAGTATGAAACGAGCTATTGTCATCGGTGCGACCTCCGGCATCGGCCGCGGCCTTGCAGAGCGCTTTGCGGCGCAGGGATATGCCGTCGGGCTGGTCGGCCGCCGGGAGAATCTGTTGAAGGAGATCGCGCAGGCCGATCCTGCTGCATACCGCTTTGCCGTCGCCGACGTGACACGGCCCGCCGAGACAGTCGCCGTGCTGGAGCGTCTGGTCGGGGAGCTGGGCGGCATGGATTTGTGCGTCGTCAGCGCCGGAACGGGCGATCTGAATCCCTCGCTGGATTTCGCGCTGGAAGAACCGGCCATCCTTACCAACGTGCTGGGCTGGACGGCGGCCGCGGACTGGGCCTGGAACCGCTTCGAGCGGCAGGGCGGCGGGCATCTTGTCGTCGTCTCGTCGGTCGGCGGACTGCGCGGCGGCGGAATGGCTCCGGCCTACAACGCCTCGAAAGCCTATCAGATCAACTATGCCGAAGGACTGCGGCAGCGCGCCGTGAAGTCGAAACTTCCGCTTTACGTCACCGACGTCCGTCCGGGCTTCGTCGATACGGCGATGGCCAAGGGCGACGGGCTGTTCTGGGTGATGCCGGTCGAAAAAGCCGTCCGGCAGATCGTGCAGGCGGTCCGCCGCCGCAGGCGGGTTGCCGTCGTCACCCGCCGCTGGCGCATCGCAGCGTGGTTGTTGCGGCATATGCCCGACAGAATTTACCTCAAAATGTAAATCTTATGAGCGGATGGTTTATTGCGGCGGGTGCGCTGCTGACTGCGGCGTTTTTCGTCCACCTCGTTTCGGGAAACCGGTTCTATACGGCGGCCTGTCCCGGCCGGAACGCCGCTGCGGCCAAAGCCTACGAAGCGTGGCTGATGGGACGGTGCGGCGTCCAGATGATTACGGTGGACCTGGCCCTCGGCGCGGGGTTCCTGCTGTCGCTCGGCTTCGGCGCGATTCCCCGCAATTTCCACCTGGAATTATTCCTCCTGCTGACTTACGGCGGCTGGTTCCTGCTCTGGCTGGCGTCGCTGGGCTATGAACGCGCGACGAAGACCCGTTACCTGCGTCTCTGCCATTGGGCGCTGTTTCTGACGGTCGCCTTGCTGGTCCTGTTCGGCATGTAGCGCGGTAGGCCCGGCGTCTCTCCGGCAGACTGTCCCGGTTGGGACGGCTGTTTTTCGTCGGCCCGCCTATCCCCGAAGGGCCGCTATAGAGTCGTGAGCGATTCCACGCCCGCGTTGTATTCGTCGATGATCTGCCGGATGATTTCGCCTGCCGGCGGCAGGTCGCGGATCAGCGACGCGATCTGTCCGATCTCCAGCTCCCCGTCTGCGAGGTCGCCCTCGAAAATACCCCGCTTCGAACGCCCGCGGCCCACCAGCTCCTTCAGTTCTTCGGCCGAAGCGCCCCGGTTTTCGGCGGTTTCGACAGCCGTGTAAAAGTCGTTGCGGATCAGGCGCGTCGGACTGATCTTCTTCAGCGCCAGCATCGTACCGCCCTCCTGCAATCCGATGCAGAGCTGTTTGAAAGCGTCGCTGGCCGAACTCTCCCCGGACAGCGCGAAACGGGTGCCCATCTGAATCCCCTCGGCTCCCAGCGCGAATGCCGCCAGCATGCCCCGGCCCGTGGCGATGCCGCCCGCCGCGATCAGCGGAATGGTCACCGCCGCGCGCACCTGCGGAACCAGCGCCATCGTCGCCGTCTCTTCGCGGCCGTTGTGTCCGCCCGCTTCGAATCCCTCGGCGACTATCGCATCGACGCCCGCCTCCTGGCTTTTCAGGGCGAATTTCGTACTCGACACCACATGCGCGACCTTACAGCCTGCGGCATGCAGTTTCCCGGTCCATGTCTTCGGGCTTCCCGCCGAGGTGAAAACTGCGGGAACCCGCTCTTCGAGGATGACTTCCATTATCTCCTCCGCGTAACGGTACATCAGGGGCACGTTCACCCCGAACGGTTTGTCGGTCGCCGCGCGGCATTTGCGGATATGTTCGCGCAGCAGGTCGGGCGTCATCGAACCCGCGCCGATCAGGCCCAGTCCGCCCGCGTCGCTCACCGCCGCCGCCAGCCGCCAGCCGCTGCACCAGATCATGCCGCCCGCGATGATCGGGTAGCGAATACCGAAGAGTGAGGTTATTCTGTTTTCCATGCTCCTTGAAGTTTAGTTGTTGCAAAAATAGCCAAATTATCGGGAGTCCGGCGCGGCGCGCCTGCAAATACCCGGTTTTTTGCTTGCCCGGTCCCGGAAAAATTCCCATCTTTGCCTTCCGTTTTACGCAAAAAATACCGAAAATGCTCTATACCGAAGAATCCCGGATTGGCGCGCTGGCCGTGCATATCGTGGGCAACAAAGCAAAAGACGAGCCGCTGATGATCTCTCCGTCGCTCTCCGACCAGCTCTCCGACGCGGCCCTGATGCAGACGCTGCTGGCCTATTTCATGGGCGGTTTCAAATCCGAGGAGTATTTCAACCTCTACCACGACACCGACCTGGCCTGCAACGAGGTCTGGAACTTCACCTGTAAGATTTTCGACGATCCCGAGTCGTTTTACGACCATTCGGTCAGTTTGGCCAAGCACCTCTACGAAACCGGCATGCACCCCCAGATCAAGAGCGGCGAATTCTATGCCGTCTACTTCACCGACTGCCGCTTCGGGGGCGAGACGGTCGATGCCGTCGGGCTGTTCAAGTCCGAGACGCGCGACACGTTCCTCGACGTCGAGGAGCAGGCGTCGGGGCTGCATATCGCCGCGCATCAGGGCATCGACATCAATAAGCTGGACAAGGGGTGCGTCGTTTTCAATACCGAGCGCGAAGCGGGTTTCGCGGTCTGCGTCGTGGACAACACCAACCGCGCCGAAGCCCGCTACTGGATCGACGATTTCCTGCACGTACGCCAGCGTCAGGACAACTACCACAATACCCACAACGCGATGGCCATGTGCAAGAAATACGTGACCAAACACCTCCCGAACGAATTTGACGTCTCGAAAGCCGATCAGGCCGAGATGCTCAACGAGACGATGAAGTACTTCAAGGAGCAGGACAGCTTTTCGCTGGACGAATTTTCGGAGAAGGTGATCCGCCAGCCCGAAGTCATGGAGAGTTTCTCACGCTACAAGCAGGAGTACGAGCAGGACCGCGATATCCGTATCGAGGACGAATTCGCCATCTCCGATTCGGCGGTTAAGAAGCAGGCCCGCTCCTATAAGAGCGTCATCAAGCTCGACCGCAATTTCCATATTTACGTCCACGGCAACCGCAGTCTGCTCGAACAGGGCGAGGACGAGAAAGGCAAGTTCTACAAGGTCTATTACGACGAGGAAGAGTAACGGCATACGCCGCTGCTTACAGTCCGACAGGCGGACCGCAACGATGCGGTCCGCTTTTTTTGCGGGATATGACCCGGTTGTCTTCCTGCCGTTCCGCTTTCGCTCCTGCTCCGGAGATTCGGCTGCCGTTCCTGAAATCCGCCGCGGTCCGGATTTTGCCCTGTTTGCTTGTTTTATTCTGTAATTTTTTGTAATATAGATCATTGTGAAAAACTGTCCGCGTATGTTGCGACTAAATCCGCGGGCAGTTTGGGTGTGCGGAATCAGATGCCTTCCGAATAGTATGTTTGCGGCTGTTGGGGGATGTGATAATTGTAGCTTGGAATGGGAAGTCCCTGCCGCCGTACCGGTTGTTTCCGGACGCAGTGCTGCCGGAAACACCGGATTCGGCCAGTCTGCAATATCCCGAAACGTCACGATTATAGTGTATACGGGTGGAAATTCATAATCTATCCGCGATTGTACTCCGAAACGGCGGACACTTCTTTGTAAGCTACAAGTGTGTAGTAAAAAATCAGGGTATTATTGCGGTAATTTGCGCTATGAAAAAGCAGAGGCGAAATGACTTTTTTATTGGGCAGGTCGTTGCCGGGCTGAGAGCGGCCCGGCTGAAACGCAACCTGACTCAGGAAAACGTACGCTTCGACACCGACCTGAATATCGCACGGATCGAAAGCGGGCGGCACAGTATTTCGCTGACCACGATCGCCGATTTATGTGACTATTATAAAATTACTCCGGAGGAGTTGTTCCGGAATATCGTGACGCATCCATAACTTCACACAGAAAGAACCGGCCGCAAAGCCGGTTCTTTCACTTTATTCTGCGAACGTTTTTTCGAAAGCCAGCCGTTCGCCGCTTTCATAGACGATCCTGCCGCAGTAGGCGAATCCCAGCCGTTCGAGCATCCGCAGCATGTAACGGTTGTCGAAATTGGTATCCACCCTGAAACTGCCTGCGCCCCGTTCGCGGGCCAATGCTTCGGTGCGGCGCATGAATTCCGCCGCCACGCCGCGCCCCTTCTCCCCGTCGGCCACCGCCAGCCGGTGCAGGACGACGTAATCGCCGCCGGTCAGCCATGTCCCGTCTATCGCGCCGTAGGCCGGTTCGCCGTCGAAAATCACCGCTCCGTATGCGATGACGGCGCCGGATGCCGTCCCTTTGTCGCACTCCTGCGGCGTTCCTGCAGCTGCGGGTTTTTTCGCCGCGCAGGACTTCTCGAACACATACCCGTACCCGCAGGCTATGTCGTTGTCGATGTTGGCCGGTGCGGGATAACCGTCCTGCCATTGCAGGCTTCCCAGCGCCCGCATCTGGGCCTGCGCCTGCCGGATGATCTCCAGGATGCGTCCCGCGTCGGCGGGCCGTGCCTGCCGGAATTTCAGATTTTCGTTCATGGCGGCAAATATAGGATAAAAGCCGGAATTTGAAAAGGACTTTTTGCAGGCGGAACGGTTTGCGATGCGGTGCTGAGGATATATTTTCGTATTTTTGCCGGAAACAGAATCATGCCGATATGAAGAGACTCGTTATAGCCGGAGCCTGCCTGCTCGCCGCCTGCGCCGCCCAAAAGGGATTTACCGATAAGGAATGTGAAGTCATTGCCTCGCAAAAGGGAACGGTCATGCGCCTGTGCAAGATCGGCGACCGTGCCGATTCGCTGTTCCTGCGGCGGAAGGCCGCGCCGCTGGGTGCGGAGGAGCTGACGACGGACTATTTCCGCTTGCTCAAGCAGGGGATGCTGCTCACAGTGCGGGATACGGCCGACGAAGGAGTCGGAATCGCCGCGCCGCAGGTCGGCGTTTCGCGCCGGCTGATCGCCGTGCAGCGTTTTGACAAGCCCGGCGAACCGTTCGAATTCTATGTCAATCCCGAAATCGTCGCCCGCTCGGAAACCCGTGCCGCCGGCATGGAGGGCTGTCTCTCCGTGCCCGGCGTTTCGGGGACGGTCCTGCGTTCGGACCTGATCGTGCTTTCCTACCTGGACGAGGCGACCATGCGTCCGGCCGTCGATACCGTCGAGGGATTTACCGCCGTGATTTTCCAGCATGAGATCGACCACCTCGACGGGGTGCTGTTCCTCGACAGGATGCAGGCCGGAACCCGGCTCCCTGTAAAATAAAAAGCCGGGAAAAGCTGTCCGACAGCCTTTCCCGGTTTTCCGTTATGCGAATGAGAAACGCTTGCTGCGCAGCAGATAGAAGAGCAGCAGTGTTTCGAGCGCTTCGGCCGCAGGCACCGCCAGCCAGATTCCGGTCACGCCCGCCATACGCGGCAGGAGCAGGAAGCAGAACGTCATCAGCACGATGCCGCGCAGAATGGTGAGTCCCGTCGCAAGCCGTCCCCGCTCGATGCTCTGGTAATAACCGATCGTCACGACGTTGATCCCGAAGAAGGGATAACCCGCGGCGAACCACGGCAGTCCCTGCACGGCGATGGCGTATGCCGGGGCGTCGGGCGTCAGGAACAGCCCGACGATCCACGGACTGCATAACCACGTGAATCCGAATGCCGCCAGTCCGCACAGCGTCGCCGTGCCGAGCGCCATCCGGAACGCATCCCGGCCGCGCCCCATCAGTCCCGCACCATAGTTGTAACTGATGATCGGCTGCGCCGACTGGATGATGCCGTTGTAGACCATGAAGATGATCGGGAAGATGTAACAGGCGATGCTGTACGCCGCCACGCCGTCCTTGCCGACGTAATGGATGAACGTGTAGTTGCCGACGATCATCAGGCACGAAATGGCCAGCTCGCTCAGCAGCGCCGGGAATCCGATATAGCTCATGTACCAGAGGTTGCGCACCGTGAGCCGCAGGCTTTTGCCGCTCATCTTGAGTTTCACGAACCGGAGCGTCCGGCTGCGGCGGAACATGTACCACAGCATTACGCCCGAACCGACGATGTAGCCGATGCCCGTGGCGACGGCGGCGCCTGCCAGTCCCCATTCGAATACGAAAATGAAGAGGTAGTCGAGTGCGATGTTGATGCACGCCGCCATGATGTTGCAGGCCATGGCGAATCCCGGCGCCCCGTCGAGCCGCACGATAAACATCAGGATATTGAAGACGGCCAGCGGCGCGAGGACCAGCGTGAACCACACGAGGTATTCGCGCGCCGGGACCATCAGCTCGCCGGGCGTGCCCAGCAGCATGAGCAGCGGTTTGTGGCAGTGGATCAGCAGGGCGCTGAGCAGGGCGATCAGCAGCGCCGGAAGCACCAGCGACTGCGTGATGTTGATCTCCGCCACGCGGCGTTTGCCCTGCGCGAGATTGATCGACGCCACGACCGAGCCGCCCATGCCGAACATCAGGCCCAGCCCCGTGCCGAGCGTGAAAAGCGGCGCGACGATATTGACCGAGGCGAGGGCGTCGCTGCCTATGCCCCGTCCCACGAAGATTCCGTCGGTGATGACGAACACGGCCGAAAAGACCATGCCCATTACCGTGGGAAAAAGAAAGCGCCGGAAAAGTTTCCCGACGTTCGAACTTCTGAAATCGATACTGTCTCGTTGCATACTCCTTACTTTTTTGAAGTGGTGCAAAAGTAAGGCTTTCGGCGCGGGGAAAAGTTACCTTATGATAATTTCGTTATTTTATTTCGGCCCGGATGCGGCTCAGGCTTTGGGGTGTGAGGAAAAGATAGGCTGCGAGGTCTTTCAGCGCGATGCGCTGCAGTAATTGGGGGTATTCGCGCAGCATACGCTTGTACTGCTCGCCCTTGTCGCGCCATGCCAGGTCGGCGAAATATTCCTCGTGCCGGCGCAGCTGCTCTTCGGCCATGCGGCGGCCCCAGTCGGCCAGTTCGGCGTTTGCCGCGAACAGTTCGTCGATTCCCGTGCGCGGCAGGCGTACGAGTGTCGTCGGCTCCATGGTCTCGATCGTATGGCGCGAAATGCCGCCGGGCCATGCCCCGAGCGTCGAGGAGGTCGGGTCGCCCTCGAACGCGAAGGAGAGGATCACGCATTTGTCCTCGCGCATGACATAGGTCCGCGCCGAACCCTCCGTCACGAAACAGATGTCCTGGTCGCGCTGTCCCTCTTCGACGATAATCTCCTTGCGGGCGTGAACGGTCTGCACCGCGGGCTGCATCAGCAGCCCCGCGGCCCGCTCCGAAAGCCCGTAACGGCCGCGCAGTATTTCGCTGAATTCCATGCCCCGAAGTTACATATTTTTCCCGTACTTATGAAATCCGCCGCTCTGGGCCTCCGTGTGTCGGTTTGTCATGTCGGATTTGCAGGTTTTGTGTCAATTTATGACATTTTTTCATTTATTTAGGGCTGGCACAGGATTTGACCGTTTACAGGTGAAACCGCTCCGGCAGAGGGCGGCAAGAAGAAAACAGTTGAACCAAATAAAACCAAGGAGGACAAAATTATGACACCTGCAAGAACGAATCAGAACTGGCTGCCGGGAATTTTCAACGAAATTCTGGGCAACAACTGGCTGGCCGAGCGCCGCAGTACCACGGCTCCCGCCGTCAATATCATCGACGGCGAGCATGAATACAGGGTCGAGGTCGCCGCTCCGGGCATGACCAAAGAGGACTTCAAAGTCCACATCAACGAAGACAACGAACTGGTGATCTCGCTGGAGAAGAAGACCGAGAACAAGGAGGAGGACGCCCGGCACAAAGGCACCTACCTGCGCCGCGAATTCTCCTACACGCAGTTCCAGCAGAGCCTGTTGCTGCCCGACAACATCGAGCGCGAGAAGATTTCGGCCAAAGTCGAAAACGGCGTGATGACCATCGACATTCCCAAGAAGAAGATCGAGGAGACCCTCGCCGCCACGCGCCAGATCGAGGTGAAATAGGGCTTTTGCAGCCCTAAGAAAGGGGAGGAATAACGACCTCTCCCCAGAAGTAGACGGGGAACGATAAGATCCGGGCGACGCGCCTCGAAGCTCCGGAATCTTACTCCGTTGGGAGCGGGGGCGGACGATCCGCACCTGAAACGAAGTCCGGGAAGAATCGCAGCAATCCGAGCTGCGGCTCTTCCCGGACCTGTTTTATCCGCGCGCTCCGTAAGGGCTACAGCAGGGGAATGACCGTCACGTAGATCGCGGCGATGATGGCCGACGTGATGACGCCCATGATGTTGGCGCCCAGGGCGTCGGGCAGCACCATCGACGACGGATTGTCGTGCGAAACGAGTTTTTGGGCGACCTTGGCCGTCGTAGGCACGCAGCTCACGGCCGCGATGCCGATGACGGGGTTGAAGTTGCCCCGCTTGATGAAGTACATGGCGTATCCGCCCAGTATTCCGCCGATGCCCGATATCAGCAGCGCCAGTATTCCCAGCACGAGCAGTTTGAGTACCGTGGGATCGAGCAGCGTATGCGCGTCACAGAGGATGCCCAGCAGGATGCCCAGAAAAAAGGTAGAACCGTACAGCATCGGTCCGCTGATAAAGTCGTTCACGTGTTTGAGTCCCGACTCCTTGATGACCACGCCGATGAAGAGCGAGAAGAAAAGCGGGGCCGCAACCGGGAAAAGCAGGCAGAGAATCACGCACATCACCACGGCGAACGAAATCTTTGTCGCCGCGCTGTACTGTTTCGGCGCTTTCTTGGGCGGCGTCATCTTTATCGCCCGCAGGCGTTTGGGCACCATCGCCCGCACCAGGTAGGGATAGCCGCCGTATGTCAGCCCCAGGTAGAGATAGGCGACGACGGTGATCGGCACGAAGATGCTTTTCGAAAGGTTGAGCGAGGTGAACAGCACCATCGGCCCGTCCGCGCCGCCCACCATGGCGATCGACGCGCTGTCGCTGGGGCTGAGTCCCATGCTGTAAGCGATCGGCAGCACGGCGAAGGTCCCCAGCTCGGCGCACAGGGCTAGGA
>CAKVKI010000016.1 GCA_934754975.1 uncultured Alistipes sp.
CTTATACACGGGATAGGTTTCGCCGTTCACTTCGATGGTCTCTTTTGTCGAAACGGCGGACCGACACAAAAACACGATGTCGTTGGACATGTCCTTGAACGCCACCAAACGATAATTTTCCGGATGAATACCCTTTTTCATTTCGTTGTTTTTGTTTTAATTAATTGCTTAAGCGGGACAAAGGTACGAATTTATTTGCAACAAACAATACTCCGCCGGATTTTCCGCGAAACTTTTTACTGCCGCAACGAAAACAGCCTGCGGCAAACGCCCGCGCCGGGCAGGTCAAAAACAGGCCGCACAAAGGCCCGGAGCGGAATTTTCGGGAAATTTTCCGCCGCCGCTAGGTGTTTCGGCCTGCAGCACGGTATTATATATAACGGTTTTTCACGCTCCATACGACCGGAATACTAAAAAACAAAAACCTTAAAACATGAAGAAAATCCTCCTTGTCGCGGTCCTCGCCGCACTGACATCGGTCCAGGGCGCGTTCGCCTGGGGCCGGCTGGGACACGCCGCAGTCGCGCACCTGGCCGAACGACACCTGACAAAAAAGGCCAAAGCCAATCTGGACAAACTGCTCGACGGCCGCTCGATCGTCTATTACGCTTCGTGGATGGACGATTACAAGCCCCAAATGCTCGTCGATCTGGGCTACACGCCTACCAACGGCCCCCGCATGCACATGCTGCCCCACACCTTCTCGGTGGACGAGAGCGGCGAGGTAATCCGCGGCAACCGGTTGCCCGGCGACAAATACCTGGCCAACTGCCTCTATTACGTCGAGCAGGCTTCCGACCAGTTGAAAAACCACATGCTCGAGATGAACGACTCCACGCGGCTGGCCTGCATCCAGGTCATCGTCCACTGCCTGGGCGATATGCACTGCCCCGGACACGTCCGCTGGCCGGACAACCAGGAAATCGGCTATTTCAACGTCGTCCTCAAAGGCACAGAAATCCGCTACCACACGATCTGGGACACCCCGATCGTAGCGACGACCCACCCGTGGAGCTTCTCCGATCTGGCCTTCCTGCTCGATCGCTACACCGAAAAACAGCAGCAGGCGGCGATCGCCGGCGACATCTACGACTGGGGCCGCGAATCGGCCGCAGACTCGAAATGCATCTACGATGTGAAGCCGGGCGACAAACTGGGGCAGGACTTCATCCTGAAGTACAAACCGCTGGCCGAAGAGCAGCTCGCCAAGGCCGGCTACCGGCTGGCCAAGGTCCTCAACGACATTTTCGACCGCTAGCAAGCCCCCGCCGCGGCCTGCCCGGACCTAAAAAATCTCCGCGTCATATTGGGAATTCGGATTTGTTTTGCTATATTTGTGCCCGCGGTTTAGGCGCACAGCCGCCGGACGGACCCATAGCTCAGTTGGTTAGAGCAGCGGACTCATAATCCGAAGGTCGTGGGATCATGCCCCTCTGGGTCCACTAAAAATCAAAGACTTGCAGAAATGCAGGTCTTTTTTGTTTTCTCCCCTCACCGCGATTCCACGCAGGTTCGAACGGGTGGTGTAAACCGTCGTACAGGACTCGACGAGGGAATTTTGCCGACGGGTGCGGCGATTCTCCCGATTTTTTGTTACCTTTGCGAAAAATTAAGATTATTAATCCATTTACAGCATCACCATGGAATTCGAGGGAACAGTTTACAAAATAATGCCCGTGACCAAAGGAACGTCGGCACGCGGCGAGTGGCAGCGTCAGGACGTGGTCTTCGAGATGAACGAAGGTTCGTTCGCCCGCAAAATCTGCGTCACATTCTTCAACAAGCCCGAAGACGTGGCCCGTCTGCAGGAGGGTGCGGCCTACACGGTCTCGGTCAATATCGAGTCGCGCGAATACAACGGCCGCTGGTACACCGACATCCGCGCATGGCGTCTCCAGCCCAAGCAAGCCGAAGCTCCCGGCGCAGGTCCGATGCCCGACATGCCGCCCATCGCCGAGGAACCCTCTTATGCATCGTCGCCCGCCGAGGTGGACGACCTGCCGTTCTAAAAACGGACTGAAAGCATAAAAGGCGGCTGGGTATCCAGCCGCCTTTTTTATTCCAAAATTACTCCTATGAAACCAAACGTTCCCGACACTGCAACCGATATCCGGCCTCTGCGCGAAGCAGAGATACAGACGGCTTCCGCGCTCGTCCGGCGTGTTTTCGCCGAATTCGAAGCCCCCGATTACGCCCAGGAAGGCATCGACGTCTTCCACCGCTTCATTGCCCCGGAAGCCCTGGCGGAACAGTTCCGCTCCGGCTCCCTGAAGCTGTGGGGAGCATTCCGGCAGGATACGTTGGCCGGAGTCGCCGCGGTCAGGAATCAAAACCATATCTGCTTGCTTTTCGTAGACAAGTCTTACCATCGGCAGGGCATTGCGCGCGCTTTGTTCAGCGCAGTACGCGACTTCTGCAGCACCGACCCTGCGATTTCCCGAATCACCGTAAATTCTTCGCCTTATGCCGTCGGAATATACCGCAAACTGGGATTCACTGCAACCGACGCCGAACGCATTGCGGACGGTATCCGTTTTACTCCGATGGTATACATATTATAATACCGGCCGCACCGATTGAAAAACAATCGTGCCGGCACAATAACAAACAGACCGGACCCCGCATAGGGTCCGGTCTGCCGTTATTCGGAATATCACCTGCTTATTTTGCGGGAGCAGCTTCGGGAGTCTCGGCCGTTGCCGTCGAATCCGCCGGAGCGGGTTCCTCGAAAGGAACGACGTCGATCAGTTCCACCTCGAACTCGAGCGCCTCGTTGGGGCCGATGTCACGGCCGGCGCCGCTGGCGCCATAAGCCAGGTCAGCGGGAATCCAGAGCGTAATCGTGCCGCCCTTGCCGACCAGCTGCAGACCTTCGGTCCAGCCCTTGATTACGCGGTTAAGCGGGAATTCGGCCTCTTTGTCGGCCTCCTTGGGAGTGCCGTCCTCGTTGAAACCATTGGGATTCTGCTTGCGTATCATCTCCTGCTGTTCTTTCGAACGATTTGCAAATTTCGAGGTGTCGAATACCTTGCCGTTACGCGTACGGCCGGTGTAATGCACCTTCACCACGTCGCGCGGATCCTTCGGCATCATCGAAGCGTCGCCGGCTTTGGTAACCTTGTAAAGCAGGCCCGACTCGGTCTTCTTCACGCCCGACTTCTTCTCCATCTTTTCCAGCCATGCCTTCGAAGCCTCGGCGTTTTCGGCCGGACGCTTCACCATGAAGTAGTACTGCAGATACTGGTTCACGGCATCCTCGGCCATCTTCGCCTTGTCGTCACGGACATCCTGCATAGCCTGTCCGATCCATACCAGCTGGATGGGCATGCCGCTCTGGCTGATGTTGTAGCCGATGTCGTTACCGAAGGCATACGAAATCTCGGCGCGCTCCTCTTCGCTCTCGAACATCGAGGGATCGGCTGCGGGATACTCCACCTTGGTGCTGTCGCCGCCGGCCAGACGGATGCTGTCCTGCTCGGCACGCATGGCGGCAACCGCCTGCGCACGCTCGCCGCGCTTGCTCATGAAATACTCGCGCAGCATATCGAGCGATTTGTCATGCTCCTGCGTGGCCTTGCCCATAGCGCCTTCCTTGATACCTTTGTCGATAGCCTTGAAGTCGAAAGGAATGTCCCTCATTTCATGAGTCACACCGTAGCCGATGTTGGCGCCCAGCGAATACGAAAGCGAGTCGAATTCCGAGAGGCTGCCCATACGAACGCCGCCGTCCTTACCGCCGCAGGCGGTCATGAACGCAGCACCTGCAAGTGCCGCTACAAAAAGAATTTTTTTCATTGTTTTGTTTTTCAAATATGTTTAATCGTTTATGCCTTTAAGGGTTTACCCGCGCAAAGTTATAAAATAATTGGAATAATAGGTTAAAATTAACGGCGTAAATTACCGCGCCGCGACCAATTAGCATATTTATCGACATCAATAAGCTCGATTTCGTAGTAAAGCGTGGTGTTCGGCTGAATTCCCAATTCTTTGTCGCCTTCCGTACCGTAAGCCGCCGAAGAGGGAATCCAGGCATTGATTTTTCCGCCCTTGCCGACCAGTTTCAGACTCTCCTTCATCCCTTTGAGCAGGCCGCCGAGCGTCGTACGCAGCGTATCTCCCCGTTCATAGGAGGAGTAAACGTCCTGCCCGTCGGCAGTGCGGATCAGATAGCGCAGAGCGATGCTGTCGCGGTCGGAGGCGGGTATCTGCTCCTGGTCGCCCAGCACTTCGACCGTATAGGTCACGCCCGACGCGGTGCGGGCGTAATTGCGGTTCGCTTTGAGGATATCCTGCAGGAACTGCTCCTCATACGCCCGCGCCTTCTCCGGCAGCGCATAATTCATGTAGCGCAGGTAGAAAACTTCGGCGTCGGCCGCCAAGAGTTTCGTTTCGTTGCGAAACACGTCGCGGATGCCTTCGCATACGGCGTTCACGTTGATCGTCGAATCCATTTTCATCAGATTCATGCCCACGTTCATACCGATCACATAGGCCACCGAGTCGGTGTCGGTTTTGAGCTTCACGCCCCCGCCCGTCTTTTTGGAGCAGGCTCCGGCCAGCAGCGCGGCGGCCGTCAGGACAACTAATGTCTTACGCATATCAGGTTCGTTTTTTCGAAAAAATCAGTATCAGCAGACTGCCCACGAGAGCGGCGACCGTCGAACCCATCAGGATCGCGATTTTACCCCTGTCGATCAGGTCGGGTTCGGTGTAGGCCAGCGCATCGACGAACAGCGACATCGTGAATCCGATACCGCCCAGGCATCCCACGGCAAAAAGCATGCGCCAGGTCGCCCCTTCGGGCAGCACGGCCAGCCCCGATTTCACGGCGCCCCAGCTCGCAAGAAATATGCCCAGCGGTTTTCCGACGACCAGTCCGAAGAAGACGCCCATTCCCACCGATCCGATCTCGGGCGACATATGGAAAATATTGAGGTATTCGAGCGACGTGATCTCGACGCCGGCATTGGCCAGTGCGAAGATCGGCATCACGAGGAAGGTCACCGAGGGCGCCAGCGCGTGTTCCAACCGGTAGCTCATGCCCACCGAATCGGCCGCGAGCGTACGCATGCGGCGCAGGTAGAAACGGTGGTTTTCGTTGGGGAAGTCCTCGCCGGAGGTGCTGGCGGCGAGCATCAGCGCCTTCAGGTGGCGCATCTTATGCACGAAGTACTCTTTGCTGTAACGGGGCGTCATCGGGATCAGCATGGCCATCGCCACGCCCGAAATAGTCGAGTGAACGCCCGAATAGTAGAACAGGGCCCAGACCACCACGGCCGGCACCAGATAGAAGAACATGCGCTTCTCGCCCATCTCCTTCATAAAGTAAACCCCGAGCATGATAACCAATGCCGCCAGCAGGCAGCCGATCTGCACCTGTCCTCCGTAGAAGAGCGCGATGACCAGAATGGCCCCGAGGTCGTCGGCGATAGCCAGCGCCGTGAGGAATATCTTGAGCGACACGGGCACCCGGTCGCCGAGCATCGAGAGGATGCCGATGGCGAAAGCGATGTCGGTGGCCGTCGGAATACCCCAGCCGTTGGCAGCCATCGTTCCGTGGTTGAAGACGGTGAAAATGATCGCCGGGAAGAGCATGCCGCCCGCTGCGGCCAATACCGGAAGGAGGGCTTTTTTGGCCGACGAAAGCTGTCCGCAGACGATCTCGCGTTTTATCTCAAGTCCCACGGCGAAGAAGAAAATCACCATCAGACCGTCGTTAATCAGTTTCTCGACGGTCATCCCGCGCGGGAATATCCAGTCGATCAGCCCGTCGGGACTGTGTACCATCAGCGAGAGGTCGGTCTCCAGCAGATGACGGTAATAGAGCGAGGTTGCAGGCAGGTTGGCCAGCAGCATGGCAATGATTACGCATCCGAGCAGCACGATGCCTCCGGCCCAGGGGGCCTCCATGAAATTACGGCCGCGTATACCGATCATGTGGCGCTCACGCACCCAGCGGTACATCGAAAATAGTCGCATTTATCGTACGTTTGATTTTAAAGTTAAATTACACAGTTTCCACAGCACCCGCGCGCCGGTAATGGCGTCGATGCGCTCCTCGCGGACCGGAGTGACCTCCACCATATCGAAACCGATGATGCGGCGGCCCGAACGCACGAGGGTGTCCAGCAGCCAGACCGCTTTATTGAAACTCAGCCCGCCCGCAACGGGAGTCCCCGTATGAGGACAGTTCTCATAAGTGAGACCGTCGATATCGAAACTCACGTACACCTCCTGCGGAAGCGTTTCAATGATGCCCAGACACTGTTCATCCCACGTTTGGCCGCGGAATCCGGCGGCCGCCAGCGACAGGTCGTCGAACAGGACGACACGGTCGGACGAAGCGGCCAGCGCCGCCTCCCGCTCGCTGAAGTCGCGCACGGCGACCTGGGCGATCTTCGTCACCGCAGGCACGTCGCGCAGGACGTTGAACATGATCGAAGCGTGCGAAAACTCGAAACCTTCATAGGCGTCCCGCAGGTCGCAGTGGGCGTCGATATGCAGGATGCCGAACCCGGGATGCCGCTCGCCGAGCGCGCGGATCAGGCCGTAAGGCGTCGAATGGTCGCCGCCCACCAGCCCGACGAGTTTCCCCGCATCGAGCCACCGCGCGGCCTGCGCCCCGATATTGGCGTTCATGGCCGCGCAGCCTTCGTTCACACGGCAGATTTTGCGCACCACATAGTCGTCCTCGGGACTGCCGCCCCCTTCGAGATGGTCGATCACCTTCGCCGCGTCGCCGCGCAGGCGCTGCGACTCTTCCAGCAGCGAGTAATCCACATCGGCCGTGGCGATGCCGCGGCGCCATGCGCCGGGCGCCAGCGGTTCGTGGAAATCGAGCTGCGTCGAGGCTTCGATAACGGCATCGGGAGCGTATGCCGTCCCCGCACCGTAAGATACCGTCACGTCCCAAGGCGCCGAGACAAGCACCAGCTCGGCCGTCTCCGGTTCGAAAGGAAGCCCGAAATAGGTCCCGTTATCGACACCGACCCCATCGGGATCGAACGTTTTCTGTTCCATAAGATCCGTTTTAAATGTCAAAGGTACAAAAATTTTAATTTTTCCCTATATTTGCTTCCCGTAAAGAATAGAAATCAGGAAAAAGCAATCAGCCATGAAAATTATCGCCGACAGCGCCATACCCTTCCTGCAGGGGCTCCTCGAGCCGTGGGCCGAGGTACATTATCTTCCGGGATCGGAGATCACGCCCGAGGAGGTGCGCGACGCCGACGCCCTGGTCATCCGCACCCGCACCCGCTGCGACGGGCGGCTGCTCGGCGGCTCCCGCGTCCGCCTGATCGCCACGGCGACCATCGGATTCGACCATATCGACACGGCGTGGTGCGCGGCGCACGGCATCCGCGTCTCCACGGCCGCCGGCTGCAACGCCCGGGGCGTACTCCAATGGGCCGGGGCGGTATTGGCCCACCTTTCCCGCACGCAGGGCTGGCGGCCTGCGGAGCGTACGCTGGGCATCGTCGGCGTAGGACACGTCGGATCGCTCGTAAAGGAGTATGCCGAAACGTGGGGGTTCCGGGTCCTCTGCTGCGACCCCCCGCGCGAAGCGCGCGAACACGGCGGTTTCCTGCCGCTCGGAGAGGTCGCCCGCCAGGCCGACATCCTGACGTTCCACACGCCGCTCGACGACACGACGCGCCACATGGCCGACGCCGCCCTGTTCGCACAGATGAAGCCCGGCGCCGTAATCCTGAACTCCTCGCGCGGCGAAGTGGTGGACGGCGAAGCCCTGCTGCAAAGCGGTCTTCCGTGCGTACTCGACGTCTGGGAACACGAACCCGCCATCGACCGCCGACTGCTCGCCCGCACACTGCTCGCCACGCCGCACATCGCGGGTTACTCCGAGCAGGGCAAAGCCAACGCCACAGCCATGTCGGTCGATACGCTGGCCCGCATCTTCGGCCTGCCCCTCACCGGGTGGTACCCGCCTCAGGCCGCCCCATCGACGCCCCGGACGATCCCGTGGCAGGAGCTTTGCACGACCATCGGCGGCGCATTCGACATCGAAGCCCAGAGCCGCAGCCTGAAGGCCCGGCCGGAGGATTTCGAGCCGATGCGCGACCATTACCGCTACCGCCGCGAGTACTTTTAGCGAAATCAATTCTTTTTTAGTACCTTTGCGGCCATAAGAGAAACCGTCACATGAGATCATGTACCGTAGCATCATAAAGCCTATCCTTTTCTCGCTCACCATCGAGCGGGCGCACCGCGTCGTACTGATACTGCTGCGCATCATCGGGCTGATCCCCGGCGGACGATGGGTACTCCGCAAGTGTTACGCCGTGGAACATCCCGCGCTCGAACGCGAGGTCTTCGGCATCAAATTCGCCAACCCCGTCGGGCTGGCCGCAGGTTTCGACCGCAACGGCGAGGCGTTCCGCGAACTGGCGGCCCTCGGCTTCGGATTCATCGAGGTCGGCACCGTGACGCCGCGCCCGCAGGCGGGCAATCCCCGCCCCCGCGTCTTCCGGCTCCCGAAGGATGAGGCGATCATCAACCGCATCGGGCTTTCCAACCGCGGCCTCGAAAAAACCATCCAGCACCTGCGCCGCCCCCACGAAGGATTCATCGTCGGCTGCAACATCGGCCGCAATACCGTGACCCCGGCCGAAAACGCCGCGGCCGACTACCTCAAACTCTTCCGCAACCTCTACCAGTACGCGGATTACTTCACTGTGAACATCAGCTGCGACAACTCGTGCCGCGAAGGCGCGACGCATACGCGCGAACATATCCTGCGGATTCTCGACCCGCTGTTCGACTTCCGCCGGGGACAGAATCAATACCGGCCGATCATGCTCAAGGTATCGCCCGACATGCCGGACGCAGTGATCGACGAAATCAGCGACATCTTGCTCGAAACGCCCCTCGACGGCATCGTGGCGACCAACGGCACGCACAAACGCGAAGGACTGCACACCAGTCACACGACGCTCGACAAGATCGGCAGCGGCCGTCTGAGCGGCGCCCCGCTCACGCAACGGGCCGTGGAGGTCGTGCGCCGCATCCACACCCGCTCGGGCGGCAATTTCCCGATCATCGGCGTGGGCGGCCTGATGACCCCCGACGACGCGAAAGCGATGCTCGACGCCGGAGCCGACCTCCTGCAGCTCTACACCGGCTATATCTACAACGGGCCCGGACTGGTGCGCGACATCTGCCGCGCCCTCGTCGCCGACGCCGAAGCGAAAGCCGCGGAGGAAAAGACCGCAGCGGCGCAGGCGGCAGCAGCACAGGCCGCAGTGCAGCAGGCAGCGGCGGAACAACCCGCAAAAGAACAGCCTGCGACAAAACAGCCTTCCGCAGAGCAAGCCGGAGCAGAACAGCCCGCGCCGCAATCTGCCGAAACATCGTCGGCAGCCGAAAACACCGAACCGTCATCCACGGAATCAGCACCTCCGGCACAGTCCGGTTCCGCCCCCGGACAGCCGGGAGCCTGAGTCAAAATACCGCTATGAAAGCAACGATCATCACTATCGGCGATGAAATCCTCATCGGACAGATCGTGGATACCAACTCCGTATCCATCGCCCGGCACCTCAACGCCGCAGGCATCGTCGTACATGAAAAAGTCTCGATCGGCGACGACAGCGCACAGATCGTCGGGTGCGTGGAACGCGCCCTCGGCCAGTCGGACATCGCGGTCATCACCGGCGGACTCGGCCCCACCAAGGACGACATCACCAAAAAGACGCTGGCCGAAATGTTCGGCTGCGAACTCATTCCGAACCGAACCGTCTCCGACCATGTAAAACGGATGCTCGAAGAGCGGGGCATCGAATTCAACGAACTCAACCGCGGACAGGCTCTGGTTCCGGCCTGCTGCACGGTGCTGTTCAACGCGCACGGCACGGCTCCGGGCATGTGGTTCGAACGCGGCGGCAAAGTGGTCGTATCGCTGCCGGGCGTACCCTACGAAATGGAACACCTGATGCAGGACGAGGTCATGCCGCGGCTCAAAGCGCATTTCGAACTGCGTCAGATCGTACACCGCACGATGATCACCGCAGGACTGCCCGAATCGATGCTCGCCAAAGCGATCGAAGCGTGGGAAAACGCCCTGCCGCCCTACCTGAAACTGGCCTATCTGCCCAATCCGGGCGCCGTGCGGCTCCGGCTGTCGGCTTATGAGGTCGAGGGCGAAAGCGTATCGAAGGAGATCGAACGGCAGTTCGAAGCGCTGCGCAGGATCATTCCCCACAACATCATCGGCTACGAAACGGCCACCATGCAGGAGCTGATACACAAACTGCTCACCGAACGGCGACAGACCCTCGCCACGGCCGAAAGCTGCACGGGCGGCACGATCGCCGCGCGCTTTACGGCCATGCCGGGCGCTTCGGCCTACTTCCTCTGCGGCGTGGTTTCGTACAGCAACGCGTCGAAGCAGGCAGTGCTGGGCGTCGATCCCGGCACGATCTCCCGTTACGGGGCCGTCAGCGAGCAGGTCGCCCGCCAGATGGCCGAAGGGGCGCGCCGCATCAGCGGCGCCGACTACGCCGTCTCCACCACCGGCATCGCAGGCCCCGCAGGCGGATCGGCCGAAAAACCCGTCGGCACGGTCTGGATCGCCGTCGCGGGTCCCCGCCGCACGGTCGCCCTGCTCAAACAGTGCGGCTCCGACCGCGGACAGATCATCGACCGCGCCAGCGCTTTCGCCCTCAGCCTGCTGCGCGACGAACTCAACGGAAAATAAACAACGCCCCGATGAATAAAATTCTGCTCTCAACCGCAACCGCATTCATTCTCTCGCTGACCGCCTGCAACAGCCAGGCTCCGGAAAAGCGGGTTCATCGCATCCTGACCGACCGCATCCAGACACTGGCCATCGCCGAAAGCTGCACGGGCGGCACGATCGCCGCACGTTTCACGGCTCTGCCCGGCGCTTCGGCCTACTTCAAATGCGGCGTCGTGGCATACAGCCTCGACACCAAGCAGGATATTCTGCAAATCAGCTGCGACACGATCGCCCGTTACGGCGCCGTCAGCGAGCAGGTCGTCCGCCAGATGGCCGAAGGCGTACGCCGGGCTTCGAATTCGCACTATGCCGTCGCCACCACCGGCATCGCAGGTCCCACGGGCGGAACGCCCGAATATCCCGTCGGCTCGGTATGGATCGCCGTCAGCTCCCCGCTGCGCACCACGACCCGCCTGATCCGCGCCGACGGCAACCGCAAAGCCGTCATCCGGAAGGCCGGAACGGCAGCCATCGAACTGCTCGAAGAGGAATTGCGGGCGGCAAAATAGGCTGAATAGTTTTGTTTTAAAGCTGAATTGTTTGGTTTCAAACAGATATTTCCATATCTTTGCAACCATTCAGCCCAAAAACTAATGAAAAAAGCCCTGTTTTTACTAATGCTGTTTGCCTGGGCCGCTCCCGGCCTTGCCCAAACCGAGACCTACAAAAACGTAGACAGCACGCTCTACGCATATTACCGGTGGTGCAACAATAACATCCGCGACTCTGCCGTCCTGCTCAAAGCCGACACGCTGTTCCGGCTGGCGGGCGAAAAGAACGATATCCGCATGCAGGCCGTCGCCCTCTCTTTCAAAGCCGACCACTACTACTTCAACAACGCGCCGGACTCGCTTAAGGCATGGATTCCCCGCGTGCAGGCTTTCGCACGCGCAAACAACCAGCCGACCTACTATTTCTTCACCTGGTCTCGGCTGATTCTCTATTATACGAAGCACGGCCAGTACACGCTGGCGCAGTACGAACTGGAGCGTTACATGGCGCAGGCCGAGCAGGACGATTACAAACCCGCCATCGCCGAAGCCTACAAGCAGTTAGGACACATCTACCGGACCCGCGGACTCAAGCAGACCGCCGCCGAGTACTACCGCAAGGCGATCAGTTTCATCGAAGAGAACAACCTCAACAAATTCTCACTGCCGATTCTCTATTCCGAACTGGCCACCGTTCTCATCGACACCGAACGGTACGAAGAGGCCGCCGAAGAGCTTGAAAAGGGCAAGGCGCGGCTCACCCTGCCCGAATACATCTGGCCGCTGAAGCTCAAACAGGTGATTCTCTACAGCCGGACAGGCCGAAGCGCCGAAGCCCGGAGGCTGTTCGACGAGATCCGGCAGGGACACGACGGATACCTTACGGCGACTAGCCTCACCGAAGCGCAGCTGGCCATCGACCTCTCCGGGCATGAATTCGGCAAGGCCCTGGCAACGCTCGACAAACTGATCGGCCTGTTCAAAGACGACGGACACAGCGAAGCCTATTTCTACAAACTGTACCAAACCCGTGCGGAGGCCTATGCCGAAACCGGCAATTACGAAGCCGCCTACAAAAGCCAGAAACACTACCTCGACCTCTACCGGAAAAAGGTCGGCGACGACAACGAACGAAATCTCGGCGAATTCGCCACACTGCTCGACGTCACCCGTCTCGACGTCGAAAAGGCGGAGTTGCAGCGACAGACGCAGGAGGTGCGGCTGCACCACACGCAGCTGGGCATTGCGGCGCTGAGCGTCATTCTGCTGCTGGCAATTCTCTTTATCGTCTTCATGACACGCATGAACCGCCGTCTGGCGCATGCCAAACGGGCCGCAGAAGAGAGCAACCGGATGAAAGGCGTTTTCATCCGCACGATCACGCACGAGATCAACACCCCGCTCAACTCCATCGTAGGCTTCGCCGAACTGGCGGCGGTTTCGGACGCGAACGACGACGAACGCCAGTCTTATATCGAAATCATCCGGGAAAACAGCGGCTACCTGCAAAAGCTCGTGGACGACGTACTCTATATCGCGGGACTCGAATCGTCCGACACCCCGCCCGCATTGGGACCGGTGGACATCAACGTCTGCTGCATGCAGTGCATCCAGGCCGTAAAGGATTACAGCCTCCGCAGGCTCGACATCCGGTTCGACCCCGAATGTGGAAAACTCCCGGTCAACACCTCCTGCCTGCTGCTCTCCAAAGCCCTCACCGAACTGCTGCGCAACGCCGCCCGTTTCGCCCCCGACAGCGAAATCACGCTCGCATACACACTGACCTCACACAAAAAGCGGATCGCTTTCACGGTCACGGACCGCGGACCGGGCGTTCCCGCACCGGAAGCCGACCGTATTTTCGACCGTTTCGTCAAACTCGATCCCTTCTCGCAGGGCATGGGCCTGGGGCTGGCTGTCTGCCGGCTGATCGCCTCAGCGTTGGGCGGCAACGTCGAACTCGACACTTCCTACACGGAAGGAGCGAGTTTCACGCTTACGATCCCGATAATTTAATTACTGACTATCAGCACAATACCCAACACACCGAAAAATTAATCAGGGAACTTAATTCTTAATTCTCATTTTTTCCTTATATTTGCACTCCCTTACGGGAATAATATTAAAATCATCAAAAACAAAAATGAAAGTTTGCGAAATCACAGGCAAGGTAGCGATCGTGGGCAACAACGTTTCGCACTCGCACCACAAGACCAAACGCAAATTCAGTCCCAATCTGAAAACCAAGCGTTTCTGGTCTGAGCAGGAAGGCCGCTGGATTACCCTGAAGGTATCGGCTGCCGGCATGAAAACAATCAACAAAAAAGGTCTTGCAGTCGCTCTGCGCGAGGCTGCCGCACCGAAGTCCGTTTACTAAAACACAGAAGTAACAAATGGCAAAGAAAGGCAACAGAGTTCAGGTCATCCTCGAATGCACCGAACAGAAAGAGAGCGGAGTTCCGGGAATGTCCCGTTACATCACGACAAAAAACAAAAAGAACACCCCCGACCGTCTGGAGCGTAAGAAGTACAATCCGTTTCTGAAGAAGGTCACCGTTCACCGTGAAATTAAATAGTTTTGAAGCTCTATGGCAAAGAAAGTAGTCGCAACACTGAAAACCGGCACGGGTAAGAACTTTACGAAGTGCATCAAAATGGTCAAATCGGACAAAACCGGTGCTTACATGTTCAAGGAAGGCATCATCGCCAACGACCACGTCAAAGAATTCTTCGAGGAGAAGAAATAAGTATTTTAAGAGCGATCTTAAATACAAAGGGCATCCGACAGGGTGCCCTTTGTGTGTTTATGCGCCTGCCGTATCCCGTCCATTTGGAAGCCGGAGAAAAAATAGTTATCTTTGAAATCATAACAGACTTCAAACCCGCTAAAATGCACTTCCCGGAACGAATAGCCATAGCTTTCACGGTCAACGATTCATATGCCCAGCACTGCTGCGTTGCAATGGTTTCCGCTTTGGAAAATAACAAATCGGAACAGCTGGACATTTATATATTCACCGATTACTTCTCGGAAAAAACCCGCCAATTATTCGAAGAAACCGTAAAACGCTACGGCGAAAACCACCGGATATTTTTCGTGATCGTCGACGACAGCGCATTAAAAGGGCTGCGACTCAATATCGAATACATCACTCACCATACCTATTACCGGTTCCTGCTTCCGAATTTACTGCCCGATCTAGACCGGATCCTGTACCTCGATTCCGATTTGGTCGTCGACGGCCCCCTGCGCCGGCTCTGGGAAACGCCCTTGGACGGATATCTCAGCGCCGGAGTCAGCGATACATGGATCGAACAATTCAACTACAAATACCGTATCGGAATGGCGAAGCAGGAACTCTACATAAACGCCGGAGTCATCCTGATGAACCTCGACCTGATGCGCAAAGAACAAATTCCGGATCTGCTGATGCAAACAGCGCTGGCAAAGGGCCGGCAGCTCGACTATCAGGATCAGGATGTAATAAACCTCGTCCTCCGGGGACGCATAAAGGAGGTCCCGGGCATATACAACCACATGGCCTCGGACGACAACTCCCGTCAGGGCCGAAAACCGGTCATCATCCACTACAACGGGGATGTCAAACCTTGGTCCACTCAACGCAGATGCCATAACCCGCTGGCGCCTCGTTATTTCGCCTACCTGCGGCTCACGCCTTACCGAAAGTTCCGGTCTGAGTTTATCCGGAGCCGGCTCCTGCGCACACTGAAAAAGGCCGTCGGCATCAACGTATACCCCGACCGTATCAAAGTAGGCCTCGTCATCGACGAATACTTCGGAGCCTGCGGTACGCCATACGGCGGCTATGGATTCCTGGCCCGCAATTACATCGCGCGGTATCTGCCCGATACGAACATCTCGGTGGAGGTCCTGCTTTGGGATTGGACCCGCCGGAAGTTCGCTCCCCGGGCTTTGGTGAAAAAAGTCGATAACCGGAAGGTAATCATCCCGCCGGGGCGTTTTTTCGTCAGGCGATGGCTGAAGAAAAAAAACTACGACATCTATCTTACGGTCGAACTGACACACAGCATCCTCAAGTACGAACAGGGCAATAAGCCGATCATACATTGGATTCAGGATCCCCGCCCATGGAGCGAATGGCTGGAGATACAAACCGTGAAATTGCTCACCGAAAGTTGCTATTGGAGTTCGAAACTCTACGACAGCGTAAACGAATTCTACCGAAAAGGATTGGTTACATTTGTATCTCAGGGGTATTTTCTCAACAAAAAGGCAATAGAACTGTACCGGCTCCCGGACGACGTTCCCATCGCCTATATGCCCAATCCGATCGACATAGATTACGAATTCGACCCGGAAAGCTATCCGAAAAAGAACCATATCCTCTTCATCGGCCGTATCGAATCGGTCAAACGAGGCTGGCTTTTCTGCGAAATTGCAAAACGACTTCCGCAGTACGAATTCTTCATGCTGGGACAGTCTTTACAGCAAAAGGCCCAGAATGAACGCATCATGGCCAACTACCGCGATATCCCGAACCTCCATTTCGTCGGACACATCGAAGGCGAAGAGAAGAAGAAATACATCCGCGAAGCCAAAATACTGGTCAACACCTCCATCCACGAAGCGCTGCCGATCACGTTTCTGGAAGCTTTGGCTTACGGCACGCTGCTGGTCAGCTGCCGCAACCCGGAAAATCTGACTTCGAAATTCGGACGCTACACCGGTCCCGTACTCTGCGACGGCTTCGACAAAGTGCCGCTCTTCACCAACGCTGTCGAAGAGCTGATAGAAAACGAGGAGCTGCGCAAAGAACTATCCTGCAAGGCCGTCGAATATATCCGGGAAGTCCACCCCGTGCATAAATTCCAGGAACATATGAGAAGGCTGATTCATGAGCTGACCCACAAATAACCCTGGCGTGTGAATTCTATGAATAAAACAGACGGCGTATCCTTTGCGAGATACGCCGTCTGTTTTATCAGTATGCCCTGCCTCAGAACTTCCGCACCGCCCGCACGAGGAATTTGTTGTACTTGGGTATCTCGATCACATAGGGAGGTTCGATGCCCGTATGGGTCGTATAGGCTTCCTTCTCGTCCTTCTCGGTCGAGGAGAAATAGTAGACCAGCCGGTCCATCCGCTTGCCGCCGTTATCCTTGAGCGCGTCGTTGAAACGGTTGCGGGCCTGGCGGTTGGAATGTATGCGCGTGCCGCCGTTGTAGTTGTGTCCGATGGTCAGCAGTTCGTCGATGGCCGGCAGGTACCAGCCTTCGCCTTTGTCGCGGCACCACTTGAAAGCCGGGAAATCCTCCCACGAAAGGTTGTTTTCGGCAATATAAGCGGCGACCTTCTCCATGTTTCCCATGCCGTCGATCCGGTCGTCGGCGCCCGCCACACGCAGGTCCGGCTTCCGGAATTCACTCCACTGCAGGTAAATTTCGTCGAGCGAAATAATCAGTCCGTGCTGACGGTCTTCGGTCAGCATGCAGACCACGCCCTTTACGCCGTTCTGGTCGTAAAACTCACCGATCTGATACTCTTTGGCGACATACTGCACCGGCGCAGCCTGCTGAACAGGCGCCTGCGCAGCGGGAGCCGGAGCGACCGGAGTCGCAGGTGTCAGCGGCGTCGCAGGAATACTTTCCGCCGCCTTGAAATACTCCTTTTCGCCGTTGGCATACTGGATATAACTGATATCGGCGACAGGCAGTACATAGGTCGGTCCGTCGGGATTCGAAAAACGTTTATACCGTACCGCATCGGGTGTTATCTCGGTTACTTTGGCCTCGACCTTCGTCGCATCGGTCTTGACGATCAGGTCCTGGGCCGCGGCCGTCAATACGCCGCAAAGCGCTGCCAAAAGCAGCAGCATCGTTTTTTTCATCATCGTTGAAAATGTATATAGTGCAAATATAACGTTTTTTTCCAAACATTCTTATTATCTTTGTACGGATCTACAGATATTAAACATGGCATTTTTCGATATTTTCAAAAAGAAGCAGGATAACGCCGCAGCGAAGGCTCCCGAAGAGCGCAAACAGCAGCAGGAAGAGCTTAACGCCGGACTGGAGAAGACCAAAACCGGGCTTTTCTCGAAACTCGCACGCGCCGTCGCAGGCCGTTCGACGGTCGATGCAGAGGTATTGGACGACCTGGAAGAGGTGCTGATCTCGTCGGACGTAGGCGTCGAAACCACCGTCAAAATCATCCGGAGCATCGAAGAGCGGGTAGCGCACGATAAATATATGGGCACCTCCGAACTGCAGTCCATTCTGCGCGAAGAGGTGACCGCGCTGATGGAGGAGTCGCACGGCTCCGAAAAGCATTTCGGACTCGACGCCAAAGAGGGCGAACCTTACGTGGTGATGGTCGTGGGCGTCAACGGCGCCGGCAAGACCACGACCATCGGCAAACTCGCGGCCCAGCTCACCAAAGCCGGACAAAAGGTCTGGATCGGCGCCGCCGACACGTTCCGCGCCGCAGCCATCGACCAGCTCAAAGTCTGGGCCGACCGCGCGGGAGCCACGATGATCCGTCAGGAGATGGGTTCCGACCCGGCATCGGTGGCCTTCGACACGCTGACCTCGGCCAAGGCCAACAACGCCGACGTTGTGCTGATCGACACGGCGGGCCGGCTGCACAACAAAATCAACCTGATGAACGAATTGACCAAAATCCGCAACGTCATGGGCAAGGTGATTCCCGGCGCGCCGCACGAAGTGATGCTCGTGCTGGACGGCTCGACCGGACAAAACGCCTTCGAGCAGGCCCGGCAGTTCACGCAGGCTACGCAGGTCACTTCGCTCACCATCACCAAACTCGACGGCACGGCCAAAGGCGGCGTGGTAATCGGCATCAGCGACCAGTTCCACATCCCGGTCCGCTACATCGGCATCGGCGAAGGCATCGACCAGCTGCGCATATTCGACCGCAGGGAGTTCGTAAAGGCACTCTTCGGCGACAGTTCCGACTAAGCACGCCCCCCCTGCCGGCAAACCGGATAAGACACGGCCGGCCATATGCGGAAAGCATACATATATTAAAAGTACAAGAATCCAGGCCCCGGGCTCCAAAACAGAGTCCGGGGCTTTTTTGTATATATGTATCATCCAATTTTCCCCGGGAGAGCAGTCAATTATACGCAATTTGAGGATTCAAATACGCAAACCACGCCCACCATCAATTTCCATATACATAATTTTGAATATCGATTTTGGACATATTACAAATCGACGACAAAAGCGCGCCTGTTTTTAAAATATTTAAATAAATATTTACAACCTGAACTGAGGATTACCGAGCCTCTCTACACAATTACTATTAATATTAACCTTAACTCTATGAAAATGAATTTGACAACTTCGGAGAAGAACAGGGGCCTCGTCCGCTTTCTTCTGATGAGTCTGCTGTTTGGCATACTCATTCTTCCGGCCCATGCGCAGGATCGGGTCACGGTGTCCGGGCAGCTGACCGACAGCAGCCAGACTCCGCTCATCGGCGCTTCGGTCATAGAAAAGGGTACGACCAACGGCGTCACCACCGATGCCGACGGCCGCTACCAGATCTCCGTGAAACCGGACGGCGTAATCGACTTTTCGTTTATCGGTTACAAACCGCAGTCGCTGGCCGTTATGAACCGCACGGAAATCAACGTTACGATGGAAGACGACGCCACGATGATCGGCGAAGTCGTTGCCATCGGTTACGGCTCGCAGCGTAAAGAGGACCTCTCGATGGCGGTCTCGACCGTCAAAGTGGACGACGCAGCCCGCAGCCGCGCCGCCGACCTCGGAACCCTCCTGCAGGGCCGCATGCCGGGCGTTACGATCCAGCAGTCGGGCGACCCGCTGCAGAAAGCATCGTTCACCATCCGCGGCCGCGGTTCGAAAGGCAACGACGACGGCACGGACAAAAGCGCCGCCTACAGCCGTGACAATATCGGCCCGACCTCGGGCGACGGCGTACTGGTCGTTGTCGACGGTGTCCCCGGCGCTCCCTACATGCCCGAAGATATCGAGACGATCACCATCCTGAAAGATGCCGCTTCCGCCGCTATCTACGGAGCTTCGGTAGGTTCGAGCGGTGTAATCCTGATTACCACCCGCCAGGCGCAGGCCGGCAAAACCCGCGTGAACGTCAACGTATCGGTCGGCTTCGAACGCGCCATGAACCTCCCGACGATGCTCAACGCGCAGCAGTTCTGCGACGTCTGGGGCAAGGCTGTCGAGAACTCGCCGGGCAGTTCGCTGCCCAATCTGGCCAACCCGCAGGTCTATGCAGGCGCCAACGTCACCCGCACCAACTGGCTCGACGAAATTTTCCGCACGGGCCTGACGCAGCACTATGCCGTATCGATCACCGGCGGCAGCGAAACGCTCTCGTCGATCCTCTCGGTGACCTACGACAAAAAGGAAGGCACCCTGCTCAACACTTGGAGCCAAGCGCTGGGTGCAAAACTCCATACGGAATTCAAACCGGTCAAATGGCTGAAACTTTCGGAGCGCGTAAATTTCGAATACTCCAACGGCCAGGGCAACATCAGCACTTCGCACACAGGTCCGATTTACGGCGCCATGTGGTTCCCCGCTTCCGCATCGGTTTATGACCGCGATGCAAACGGCAACATCGTCTACGGAGACGACGGCAAACCGAAATGGGGCGGAATCGCTTCGTCGGCCGATATGGCCAGCGGCGTCGAAGGTCCCAACATCGTGAATCCCGTCGCCCAGCTCGAGACGATGCACCGCCGCTACCCGCGCACCAAGATATTCTCGACTACGACGCTGGAAATCAAACCCATCACGTCGCTGACGCTGAAGTCGGAGTTCACAGCCGACCTCGACATGCGCGAAGAGGATGAATTCTCGCCCGTCATCGACGTGCCGGGCGGATCAAGCACTTCGAGCCGCGAGCAGTTCAACTACAACAACTTCCATTACCTTTGGGAGACGACGGCTACGTACGCACAGGTATTCGGACGCCACCACATCAGCGCAATGGCGGGTTTCACCACCGACTACAAAAAATTCCGTTACCGCGACTTCCGCACGCAGGGTTACGGCTCCAACGACGACCACAATCTGGTATGGGGCGCCGCAGGCTCATGGACCAAAAACCCGAACGAGGATCTGGTGGATTACTCGATGGTCTCGTTCCTCGCCCGTCTCGGCTATTCGTTCGACGACCGCTATTTCCTCACCGGCAGCATCCGCCGCGACGCATCGTCGAAACTGCCCGCAGCAAAGAACTACGACTGGTTCCCGGCCGTTTCGGGATCGTGGAAACTCTCTTCGGAGAAATTCTTCCAGAATGCAGGTCTCAAC
>CAKVKI010000017.1 GCA_934754975.1 uncultured Alistipes sp.
ATGCTGTACGACGCCACGAAAAAGAGTACGCGCGACGCATGGCGGGAATTCCGCGACAAGTGCGACAACCGGGCGCTGGTGCTGATGCCCGTAAACACGGGCGAGCTGCGCGAATTCGCCATCGCCAACAACTTGTTCGTCATCAACCTCAACCATTACTACAACGACGCTTCGCGCGGCGACAACTTCGACCTGTTCGAAGAGGCGCTCGCCTGGCTCAAACCCAACTCGCCCGTTTACGGCTGGGACCAGGGCATCGACGAAAACAAGATCGCCGACTGCATCTCGCGCTGGGGCAACCATTCGCTGCCCTACGACTGGGGTTACAATACGACGATGACCTCGGTCGTCTACCCCGAGCGCCAGCAGTATCCCGGCTGCAAGAACATCGACCCGAACGCCATCGACTACGATCTGGACAAGAAATTTGTCTCGTTCTACCTCACCGACGGCGACAACGTACAGTGGATGATGGGCGGATTCGACGGCCTGTGGTATCGGCACCCGATGTCGGCGCAGATGAAGATGACCTACGGCGTGGCACTCGCCAATACGACCATGATCGGCCCTTCGCAGATGGCCAACATTTTCAGCCTGCAGCCGCAGGAGGCCAGCCTGTTCGAACGCAGCAGCTACTTCTTCCTCGACACGTACGCCACGAAAAAAGACCGCATTCCGATCCTGAAACAGTTCGCGGCGGCGCAGGCCGAACATATGCGCATGCACGACAACCGGATCCTGGGCATGGTGACCCTCGAAGACGCCGGCACGCCCGCGGCGATGGAGGGCTACAAAATACTGATCGAAGCCAACGACGAACTCGACGGCATCATCGCCATCCAGTATTCGCCCTATGCCGACGGCACGGGCCGCGTATTCTGGTTCACGAACAAAAAAGGGGAGCAGATTCCCGTCGTATGCACCAAATATTCGGTCTGGAACACGGGCGGCATGAACCACGACTACGAAGGCTCGCCCGCTTTCGTGGCGCGCAAACTCAAAAGCGATCCCGCCGAGACCGAAAAATATTCGCTCGTCTGCGTACACGCATGGAGCAAGTTCCTCGACTGCGGCACGACCGGCGACGAGCTAGCCGAAAATATCCCCGACTACGAGCGGATATCGTGGGAACGGCCCGACATCGTTCACTCGGCCGGAGCCGCCGAACTCTGCGCCCGCAGGCTGGGCGAAGATTACCGGGTGGTCAATGCGCAGGAGCTGATCTGGCGTATGCGCATGGAACGCGACCCGGTAAACACGAAAAAAGCCCTGAAAAGATTCGCAAAGAGAATGCGGGCGTCCGCCCGGTAACCGGCGCAGGTTCCGGCCGCTCCTGCGGGGCCCCGGCCGGAGCCGCCACCGGATACGGCGAACCGGAATACCTATGCTTCCGCCGGACATGCGGAGTGCGGCCGGACAACCGTATTCCAGGCACGAATGCATCGCCCCTGCAACCCGACTACCCAACAGCCACAAACCATGCAAACGACAAACG
This sequence comes from uncultured Alistipes sp., assembly GCA_934754975.1. Taxonomy (GTDB): domain Bacteria; phylum Bacteroidota; class Bacteroidia; order Bacteroidales; family Rikenellaceae; genus Alistipes. The sequence continues at coordinate 1,496 of CAKVKI010000017.1, forward strand.
TAAAACTCTATTCGCTGGAGTACGACAATGCGAAAACCTATCTGGCGGCGGTCCTTTTCATCGCGGGCAACATCGCCCTGCCGCAGCTCTGCCATACTGTCTCCCAGGGCGGTCCCACCTGGCTGCCGATCTATTTCTTTACGCTGGTGGGAGCCTACAAATACGGCTGGCGGGTGGGCCTGCTCACGGCCGTCGCTTCGCCGCTGCTGAACTCTGCGTTGTTCGGCATGCCGCCTGCGGCCGGGCTCCCCGCCATCCTGTTCAAGTCCCTGCTGCTGGCCCTCGCCGCCGGACGGACGGCTTCCCTCGCCCGCAAAGCGTCGCTCCCGCTGCTGGCGGCAGTGGTGCTGGCCTACCAGATTCCGGGCACGCTGGGCGAATGGGCGATGAAAGGCAGCTTTTACGCCGCTGCGCAGGATTTCCGGATCGGACTGCCCGGCATGGCCCTGCAGGTCTTCGGCGGCTGGCTGTTCATCAACCACGTAATCCGCAGATAAGCGTCCCGGAAAAGCCGGAATGCTCCGGAATACGGAGACCCGGCGGCAATAAATCCCGCCGGAAAAACGACGGCGGATCGGCGCACCGGCAGAACGGCCGGGAGCGCCGGAGCCGCGGAATTTACCTTTTCGGCAACGGAAAAACGGCAATCTTTGGTAAAATCTGAAAATAATTATTACCTTTGCGGACCGTAAGGAGAGGTGCAGGAGTGGTTGAACTGGCCCGCCTGGAAAGCGAGTAAACCCCTAAAGGGTTTCAGGGGTTCGAATCCCCTCCTCTCCGCCAAAGGCTGAAACACGACAGGCCCCGCAAAAACCGAAGTCCGCAGGATCAGATCCCTGCGGACTTTTTCTTTTGCCCCGAAATCAGCGGCTCACTCCATTTCGGTCAGATGCTTCCAGTAACGACGGGGCATCATGCGCCGCTGCTGACGCTCGTTGATCCGCTGGGGAATCGCCAGCGCCCGGAAATAATTCTTCCAGAGCAGTTGAAACTGCCGTTCGTCCTCGGCCAGCCAGCGGTCGGCGAGCTTGTCGGCGATCATGCCGCGGTCGTCTTCGAGCGTCACCCGGCGCGCCGTCCGCCCGTCGTAATAATACCCGTAATCGCGCCGCCGGTCGTAGATAAGCCACCGCTGGTCGGCGAAACGGTCCGTGAAATAGTCCAGCGACAGCGGCAGGGCGTCGTGTTCGGGAGTTGCGGCGGCAAAATAGGTGCCGTCGGCGGCTTTCTGAAGCCGGACGAACTGCCTGAGCCGCTCGCACTCGTGCGAAACTTTGAGCGCCAGCCGGTTCAGCGCCTTCATGTCTGGATCGGCCTGATCGGCCAGCACGCCTCCGCCCTCGTCGAAAACCCGGCGCATGCAGCGCAGCATCAGCAGATCGCTCTGCTCCTGCTCCCCGTGCCATGCGTAGACGAGCATCGAACGCGCCCGGACGATAAGCCGCCGTTCCAGTCCGCGCCAGACACGGGCGGCGTGCGCCGGATCGGTCGCAACCTCATGCACGCGCTTCGTAAAAAGCGGCTCCGGCTCTCCGGGACCGATCAGCTTCTCCGGGAAAGCCCGCATCGCGTAGGCATCGAACAGCGCCGAAAGCAGCCCGTCGAAAGATTTATCGTAACGAAAAACCAACATCGCACTCAGAAAAGGGTCAGCTGACCTTCGTTTTTATCCGGTTTCTGCCGTTTGGACGCAGTCAGCAGGCGGCGCACCTGCTCCGGCCGCAGTTCGTTCACCCCCTGCCCCATAGTCAGTTCGCGGCAGCGGACGAAATACTGCGCCTTTTTCATCACCACGCCGATCTGCCGCAGCGACTGCATGGTCAGCGTGCGGTAACGGCGCGAGCTGACGATCAGCCGCGCCGACTTGACCCCGACGCCCGGCACGCGCAGCAACGCCTCGTAATCCGCGCGGTTCACATCGACCGGAAAAAATTCGGGATGCCGCAGCGCCCACGCCAGTTTGGGGTCGATATCCAGATCGAGCCGGGGCGTCTGCTCGTCGGCGATCTCCTCGGCCCGGAATCCGTAGAACCGCATCAGCCAATCAGCCTGATAAAGCCGGTTTTCGCGCACGAGCGGAGCTTTGTCCAGCGCAGGCAGCCGCTTGTCGTAGGGATTCACCGGAATAAAACCCGAATAGTAGACGCGCTTCATCGTGGGACGGTCGTAAAGCGACGACGAAAGCAGCAGAATGTCGCGGTCGCTCTCGTCTGTGGCCCCCACGATCATCTGCGTACTCTGCCCCGCAGGGGCGAAACGGGGCGCATGGCGGAAACGGCCGCGTTCCTCGGCGCTCTGCAGCACTCCCTGCTGGATGTAGCTCATCGGGCGGTAGATGCTTTCATAGTTCTTGTCGGGAGCCAGCAGCAACAGGTTGCGTTCGGTCGGGATTTCGATATTGACGCTCATGCGGTCGGCGTAACGTCCCGCCTCGGCCACCAGTTCGGGACTGGCGCCGGGAATACTCTTCAGGTGGATGTAACCGTTGAAACGGTGCGCCGTACGCAGGTCGCGCACCACGCGGACCATCCGTTCCATGGTGTAATCGGGATTGCGGACGACGCCCGACGAGAGAAACAGCCCTTCGATGTAGTTGCGGCGGTAGAACTCGATGGTCAGCTCGGTCAGCTCGTCCGGCGTGAAAGCCGCCCGCCGGATGTCGTTGCTGCGCCGGTTGATGCAGTAGGCGCAGTCGTAGATACAGACGTTGGTGAGCATGATTTTCAGCAGCGAGACGCAGCGCCCGTCAGCCGTAAAGGAGTGGCAGATTCCCCACCCCGCCGTACTGCCTATACCGCCCGCGCGGTGCCGGCGCGTAACGCCGCTCGACGCGCACGAAACGTCGTATTTGGCCGATTCGGCCAGCACCTGGAGTTTTTCGAGTACGGTCGCTTTCATGGCGGCAAGTTATCGTTTTTTTCCATAAAACCAGCCCTTCGCCCCACATTTTTTCGGACTTTTTCGAACCCCGCTGTAGGTGTGGGGCATAGGCCGTAAAGAAGGGTTGCGGGAACGAAAAAAGGGAGCAAAGCCCCCTTCGTACAGATCTGCCCCGCAGATAATCCGGCCGACTGTTTCCGGCCGCACTCCCTTACCGGATAAAATGCGTCCACTGCCGTTCCTCGGGTTCGGGAGCCAGCGCGGGTCCGACGCCCGCTTTCAGCAAGCGGGCCATGTTGCGGGCCAGCACGCGCATCGTCTGCAGGCCTTCGGCATCCTCGCGGGCTTCGCCCGGCACCCTTCCGTGGACGCTGTTCCAATACTGTGACGCAACGACCGGCATGTTCATAATCGTAAAATATTTGTTCAGCCGGTCGAACGTCGCGCTCGCCCCGCCCCGGCGGCACACCGCGACCGCTGCGCCGGGCTTGTAAGCGAGGTCTTTCCCGCAGGAATAAAACACCCGGTCGAGCAAAGCGCAGAGCGACCCGTTGGGCCCGGCATAATAGACCGGCGAGCCGACGACGATTCCGCCGGCATCGGCGAGTTTCTCCCGCACCGTCGTATAGAGCGCATCCGAAAAGACGCAATGCCCCAGCTCGGCGCATTTTCCGCAGGCGATACATCCCTGCACGGCCTTGGTTCCGATATGGACGATCTCGGCCTGTACGCCCTCCGCCTCCAGGGTCCGTGCCACTTCGGAAAGGGCTATAAAAGTATTCCCCTCCCTGTGGGGGCTTCCGTTTATCAGCAGTACTTTCATCACAAAAGAGTTTTTACAAAGATACATTTTTTTTAGCAGGATTGTGTATCGGCGAAAAGAAAAACGGCCGTACTTTTCCCGTCAGCATTATTTTCCTACCTTTGTGCAACATACAGCGGTGAAATCAGAGCCATATTCATAAAAAACAGATGGAACAAAGATATGCAGTGTCGGAAAAATGGGAGCAGAGCTATCCCGATCCGATCGTGCTGCGAAAGGAGGATCGGGTTATTATAGACTTTTCAGTGAAAGACACTACTCCGGGCTGGGACAATTGGCTGTGGTGCATATCGGCTGACGGATTGACGGGGTGGGTGCCGGCTCAAATACTGACTGTCATAAATACCATCACAGACGATAAAAAGGAGGCGGTGGTTTCAGCAGACTATTCCGCGATCGAATTAACGGTCGACAAAGGAGAAATTTTAATCGGAACGGCCGTTCTCAATGGTTGGGTATGGTGCAGGCATCAAAACCGAGCTGTCGAAGGATGGGTTCCATCGGATAATCTGCAGCTTATTTAGTTCAGCCCCGGCGGCGGGCTAAAAACACCTGAAGCGCCTTAACGGTTCCGGCATCCCGGCTCCGGACATTCTCGAAGCAACTCCTGCATCGGCTTCCGTAACCGGAAATCCGGGCACAAAAAAAGGGGATTCTCACGAATCTCCTTCACTCTCATGCCCGACAAAAATTATTTGTTGCAGCACGCACTCTCTGCCTTCTCGGCGCAGCAGGCTTTGGTCGAATCGCACTTCTCGGCGCAGCAAGCCTCCGTCGAGTCGCACTTCTCGGTACACTCCGTGCAGGCAGCGGCTTCGGTCGTAGCGGCAGCGGCGGCAGCTTCGCCTTCAGCGGCTTTTTTGTTCGAATTTCCACAGCAGCTTACCATTGCGACGGCAGCCATAACGACGACAAAAGAGAAAATCTTCTTCATAACGTTAAATGTTTAATTATTAGTTATTCTGTAACGCCGCAAAGTTAGATATTAGCAGGATAAATGCAAATAAAAAACAAAAAAACTTTCGAAAAGGGAAGTTTTTCAGTTCAAAAGGTCGGCAATGGAGAGCGTTTCGTTCTTGACGAAAGCTTTGGGGAAAGCAGGCGACACCCTGCCCTTCAGAATGATGGCCTCTTCCGTAGTGAGACAGTCTCCGACCGCGACTTTGAAATAAGGGTTCTCGTAGACCATATAAACCTTTACTCCCGGATAGTTCTCCTCGAAAAGTTTCTTGGCGGCGATGGCCCCGGCGCGGGCGTCCTGCCCGTTGTCGAAGAAGATGCAGACCCGGTAGCCGGGAAAGCGCAGGCGCACGCCTGTCCGCGAAGCCTCGTCCACGGCGCGCTCTGCGTCGCCGTACTCCGCAACGACGACTTTGGCCGTGCCGAATGCGGCGTCGGACGCCACGGGAGCGGCCAGCCGCTCCTTGAACGCATCCAACGACTGCGCGCGCAGGGGCGTGTAAGCCGCGGCGGCAAAAAGGATCAACAGGATGGTCAGCGATCTGCGCATTACTCTTCCAGGTAGTTTTTTACGTCGTTCAACGACAGCCCAAAGATATTCAAAAATTCCGACAACGGCATCATCTCCTGCGAAATTTTTACCGGGACGGGTCCTCCGCGTCCCTCGACGGCAAATGAGACGCCGATCTTCGAAATATCGTCCTCCCGGATTTTTTTGGTCATCACATGGAGCGCCATCGGGTCGGAAGTTCGGATCCGCCACAGCGTCGTGACGCTCGCGGTCGTACGGCGGGGCACCTCGGCCGGTTCGCGCAGGGCGACCTTCGTCACGACTCCTCCCGCATAGAAAACGGTGAGGGACGCCTTCTCCAGTCTCAGTTTGCGCCCCGTGTCGTTCTTTATACGCAACACGATCTCAGCCCCCGACAACCCCTGCCGTTCGGCTTTCTCGACCGCTTCCAACCGGATGTTGCGCTGCGCCTTCTCGACCGCCCGGCGGCAGGAGCCTAACGACAATACCGCCGAAAACAGCAGTATGCAGAACAGCATACGCCCCAAAGTCCGGCCGCACCTCCCGGTGTGGGCCGAAACGCCATCCGCCGCACCGGACCGGAAGCAAAGCGGATCCCCCGACGCGCCCCCGCCCGCCGCAGCGGAACAGGAACGGGCCTGACCCGCCGATGCCTCCTCTTCCGAGGAGCGAATCCGGCGGCAGGAGAGGTTATCCGAGGGCACACCGCCCGACTGTATGCGTTTCACGTGCATCGTCACTTTTGTCCGGTATAAATCTGCGCGATCCCGAAACTCTGGCTCCGGGCGCGGCACTCCTTAAAACCCGCGCGCTCCATCATCGCCATGAACTCCTTCGGCGCCGGAAACTCCCCGACCGACGCCGGGAGGTATTCGTAAGCCCGTTTATCCCTGGACACCATGCCGCCGATACGGGGCAGTATCTTATAGGTATAGAATTCGTACAACGCCCGGAACATCCGGTTGCGGGGCCGCGAGAACTCCAATATAACGACCTTGCCGCCCGGTTTTATTGTGCGGGCCATTTCGCGCAGCCCCGCATCCAGGTCCCCGAAGTTGCGCACGCCGAAGGCCACCGTCGCCACATCCACCGATGCGTCGGCCACATGCAGGTGTTCGGCATCCCCCGCGTCGAGTACCACCCGTCCGTCGAGTCCCCGCGCCGTCACCTTGCGGCGCGCCACGTCGAGCATCCCCTCCGAAAGGTCCACGCCCAGCACCTGCACGCCGCGGATGCGGCGCGCCATCTCGATCGCCAGATCGCCCGTGCCGGTCGCCACGTCGAGTATCCGTCGCGGACGGCAGCGCCGTACGATGCGCACCACGCGGCGGCGCCAGATGCGGTCGATGCTCATCGAGAGCGTATGGTTCAGCAGGTCGTATTTCGGCGCGATGTTGTCGAACATCTCGCGGACCTCCTCTTTCTTGGTCTGTTCGGTATTATACGGTTTCATTCGTAGCGGATCGATTCGTCGGGTTTCACGGTAGATACTATATAGGTCGGCACCACGAGCAGCGCGACGATCGCCGCCACGACGCCGACGTTGAGCGTCAGCCACCAGCCCCACCCCAGCGCGACGGGCACCTCGGAGAGCAGATAACCCTCGGAGCTGAGTTTCACGACATGGAAATATTTCTGTACGAGACACACGGCCAGCCCCACGGCGTTGCCCCAGGCCAGTCCGCGCAGCGTGACGAACGCCGCACGCCAGAGGAACACCTCCCGCAGCGTGCCGTTGCGCATGCCGAACGCCTTCAGCAGGCCGATCATCCGCGTACGTTCCAGCACGAGGATCAGCAGCGCCGAAGTCATATTGAAAAAGGCCACCACGAGCATGATGCCGATAATCACGGCGGCATTCACGTCATGGGCCTTGAGCCAGTCGAAAATGTTGGGATAAAGTTCCGTCACGCTGCTCACGGCGAGATTCGCCGTGTCGTCGGCATCGTCGTAGAGCAGGGTTCGTCCGAGCCTGCGGGCGAAATCATCGGCTCCGGCCAAGTCCGACGTAAAAATCTCGTAGCCCGATATCTCGTCGGCCGACCAGTCCGCCAGCCGCTGCACGTTGCGCAGGTCGGTCATAATCATCGTATTGTCCATTTCGTCCATTCCCGACGAATAGATTCCCGCCACTTTGAAACGGTCGCGCCGGGGCGTGTCCCCGGTCTCGACGAAGAGCATTTCGACCTTGTCGCCCACGCCGAGCATCAGTTTGTCGGCCATGTTGCGCGACAGCAGTATATCCTTCGTACGCAGCGAATCGCCCACCCGGGGCAGGTCGCCGTCCACCAGCCACTGGCCGAATGACGACCAGTCGTAATCCCCGTCCACGCCCTTGAGCATCACCCCCTGCACGGCATCCGCCGTACGGACGATACCGCCCTTGACGGCATAGGGAGCCAGCGAAACGAACCCTTCGGTCGTGCGTATCAGCTCCTCGGCATGCGCACTGCGGCGCACGGGGTCCGAATCGAGCGTTCCCACGCCCTGCACGCCGTTCACCACGGCATGTCCCGAAAAGGCGGTCACCTTGCGGGCCACCTCCTGCTTGAAGCCCATAATCACGGCCATCGCCAGAATCATCACCGCGACGCTCAACGCCACGGAAATCACGGCGATACGCTCCATCACCCCGGGTTTATTCTCCGGAGTGCGCTGCGCCGTCCGGCGGGCGATGAAAAAGGCGAGATTCACGGCTGTTTATTTTGCTGGGAAATTTATGCAAAGTAACATAATAATTTCGTATTTTTGCCCATCATAAACCCACTTTATGAAAAAACAGGCATTGATTACGGGGGCCACATCGGGCATCGGACGCGCCGCAGCGCTCCGGCTCGCGGCCGAAGGATACGACATAACGGCGACGGGACGCCGCGCGGAACGGCTCGAAACGCTCCGCCGCGAAATCGAAGCGGCGGGCGGCCGCTGCACGACGCTCGTCTTCGACGTGCGGAGCGAAGCGGAGGTCCGCAAATTCCTGAGCCCCCTCGAACGGGTGGACCTGCTCATCAACAACGCAGGGCTGGCGGCCGGGCTGGAACACATCGACCAAGGCGACACGGCCGACTGGGACGCCATGATCGACACCAACGTCAAGGGACTGCTCTACGTCACGCGGGTCGTTACGCCCAAGATGGTCGCCGCGGGCGGCGGACACGTGTTCAACATCGGTTCGATCGCCGGCACCGAAGCCTATGAAAACGGCGCGGTCTACTGCGCCTCGAAGCACGCCGTGCACGCCATTTCGCAGTCGATGCGCGCCGACCTGCTGTCGAGCGGAATCAAGGTGACGGAAATCCGTCCCGGCATGGTCGAGACCGAATTTTCCGAAGTGCGTTTCCACGGCGACAAGGAGCGCGCCGACCGGGTTTACGACGGGGTTACCCCGCTTACGGGCGAAGACATCGCCGAAGCGATCGCATGGGCCGCACAATTACCCGCGCATATGAACGTTAATGAAATGGTACTGATGCCCTCCCAGCAGGCGGGCGCTTACTACACATACAGAAAAAAACAATAAACTATGACACACATGCTTTTAACCCTGCTTCAGTCAGGATACTACGCGGATTCGGGTTCACAGGGAATCCACTATTCGGCGGCCATGATCGGAATGTACGTGCTGATTATCGTAATCGGCATCGCCGGTTACGCCGTGCAGGCGCGCCTGCAGTCGGTATTCCGCAAATACTCCAAAGTGCAGTTCCCCGGCGGACTCACGGGCGCCGAGGTGGCCGAAAAGATGCTGCGCGACAACCACATCCACAACGTCAAGGTGACGCATGTCGGCGGACACCTGACCGACCACTTCAACCCGCAGACGATGACCGTCAATCTGAGCGACAGCGTCTACTCTTCGACCAGCGTCGCCGCGGCCGCCGTCGCCGCGCATGAGTGCGGACACGCCGTGCAGCACGCACAAGGCTATGCGCCGCTGACGCTCCGCTCGCAGCTGGTGCCCGTCGTGCAGTTCTCCTCGACGGCCGCAACGTGGGTCATCATCCTCGGACTGGTGCTTATGACCGCCACGCAAAACGCATTGCTGTGCTGGATCGGCGTGGCTATGATCGCCATGTCGGCGATCTTCTCGCTGGTCACGCTGCCCGTGGAGTACAACGCTTCGGCCCGTGCGCTGGAGTGGCTGCAGGTCAGCCGCACCATGCAGGGGGCCCAGCTCGCCCAGGCGAAACAAGCCCTGGGCTGGGCCGCACGCACCTATCTCGTAGCCGCACTGAGCGCCGTCGCCTCGGTTCTCTACTGGGTCTTCGTAATCCTCGGACGGCGCGACTGATTCCCGGATGAACACCCCCGAAAAAGACTGCACCCACCGGGGATGGATTGCGGCCCTGGCGCTGATCGCAGTGCTGCTGGCCGTCAGTTTCATCCCCCCTCAGAGTCTGGGCGGCGTAAAACTCCGCCGGGCCAATATTCTCTCGGACCTCGTGGCGTTCGACGACGCGGTCGCCGCGGCCGAAGAACCCGCGCTCTTCGACGAGGAGGATTTCCATGTCGACATGGAGCAGGTCGCCGAACGGATCGAAGCCGAGCGGATCGAAGCGGATTCCGCGCCGCGCCCCATACAGATCACCTTCGAATGGACGCTCGCCCCGGACAGCGCCGGACGCATGCCGGTCGTCCCCGACAGCGCCCGGCTGAATCCGACGCTGGTGGAGATCGAGGATTTCGGCACGCCGGATTCGAGCCGCCTGCGGGCCTTCTACGACACGCTGCTCTACGCCCGCCGTCCGGTGCGTATCGCCGTGCTGGGCGACTCGTTCATCGAGGGCGACATCCTCACGGCCGACCTGCGTGAAAGGCTCCAGCAGGCTTACGGCGGCGGGGGTGCGGGCTTCGCGCCGATGGCCTCGCCCCTGACGGCGTTCCGCCGCACGATCAAAACCCAGTCGAAAGGCTGGACCTCCTACAACATCATGCAGCGCAAGGCCGCGCCGCAGAACCTGCGCGAGAACTTCTATGTCTCGGGCTGGGTCTGCCAGCCTGCGGCCGGAGCTTCGACCCGCTGGGAAAATACCGACTACCGCAAGCGGCTCGACACTTGCACCGCGGCGCGGGTCTTCTTCATCAGCCCCGGCGAAAGCCGCGTGGAGCTGACGCTCAACGACTCGCTGCGCCGTGAATTCACGGTCGAAGGCGCCCCGAACATCCGCCAGATCGCCGTCGCGGCTCCCCACGTCCGGTCGCTCTCATTCAAGGTACTCTCCGGCAACGAAGGATTTATCGGCTACGGCGCGGTATTCGAGGCCGGCGGCGTGGTAGTGGACAACTATTCGGTGCGCAGCAACAACGGTCAGGCGATGTTCTGGACCAACCCGTCGGTCAATGCGCAGATGAACGCCCTGCTGGGTTACGATCTCGTGATCCTGCAATACGGACTCAACATCATGCAGACAGGCGTAAGCAACTACACCAACTACGCCGGCCAGATCGAGAAGATGGTGGCTTACGTCCGCCAGTGCTTCCCGACCGCCGCCGTGCTGGTGCTGGGCGTCAGCGACCGTTCGGTAAAGACCGACGCGGGCTTCGAACCGATGGACGCCATTCCCCATATGCTCGGCTACCAGCGGGGCGCCGCCGAAAACACCGGAGCGGCCTTCTGGCCGACCTGCGACGCCATGCGTTCGCTGGGCGGCATGGAGAAGTTCGTCGCCAACGGCTGGGCCGGCAAGGATTTCACGCATATCAACTATGCCGGCGGCCGGCGCGTGGCATGGTCGCTCTTCGACGCCCTCAACGCCGGGGCGGGCCGGGCCTATGCCGAAGCGGAAGCCGCACGCATCCACAGACAGGCGGAGGAGGCCGTACTTGACAGCCTGCGGCGCCGGCGAATCGAACGTGAACTGATCCCGGGCATCTCGCCGGAAACCCTCAACGCGCCCCTGAAATGACACTCCCCGCATTGGACGGCATCCCGGAAAAACTGCAGGCGCTGCTCACATACGACGCCTCGTCGCCGCTGATCTTCAGCAGCGGGCTATTCCTGTTCCTGTTCGCCGGATTCATGCTCATATACAGCACGTTTCGCCGCGCCCCGATGGCCCGGATCGTCTATGTCATCCTCTTTTCGCTCTACTTCTACTACAAGTCGAGCGGCATCTATTTCCTGCTGCTGATCTTCGCCGCAACGAGCGACTACTGGATCGCCAAGGGCATCCATGCGGCCCGGTCTACATCGGCAAAGCGATGGCTCGTGGTACTGAGCGTGGCGGTGAACCTCGGCATGCTGGCTTACTTCAAGTACACCAACTTCCTGATCGACATCGCCAACCAAATGTTCGGGCAGGGATTCATGCAGTTCCAGAACATCTTCCTGCCCGTCGGCATTTCGTTCTTCGTCTTCCAGTCGATGAGCTATACCATAGACATTTACCGCGGTCAGCTCAAGCCCCTCAACAACTGGTGCGACTACCTGTTCTACCTCTCGTTCTTCCCGCAGCTGGTGGCCGGACCGATCGTCCGCGCCCGGGACTTCATCCCCCAAATCCGGCAGAACCCGATCGTCGTGACGCGCGAAATGTTCGGCACGGGCGTCTTCCTGATCCTGACGGGCCTGTTCAAGAAGGCGATCATTTCGGACTATATCTCGCTCAACTTCGTCGACCGCATCTTCGACGAGCCGCTGCTCTACTCGGGCTTCGAATGTCTGGCGGGCATCTACGGCTACGCCCTGCAGATCTACTGCGACTTCTCGGGCTATTCGGACATGGCCATCGGTATCGCCCTGCTGCTGGGGTTCCGGTTCCCCAAGAACTTCGACGCCCCCTACAAGTCGGCCACCATCACCGAATTCTGGCGGCGGTGGCATATCTCGCTCTCCACATGGCTGCGCGACTACCTCTACATCTCGCTGGGCGGCAACCGCAAAGGCAAACTGCGCACTTACGGCAACCTGCTCATTACGATGCTGCTGGGCGGACTGTGGCACGGCGCCGCCGTCCGCTTCATCCTCTGGGGCGCGCTGCACGGCGCGGCGCTGGCGCTGCACAAGCTCTGGATGGCGGTCGTGCCGGGCGCCAAGGCCACGGGCGACCAGATGCACTGGTGGAGCCGCGCGGCCGGCATCTTCTTCACGTTCAACCTCGTCTGCCTGGGGTGGCTGATGTTCCGCGCCGAGTCGATGCAGACCGTCGAACTGATGCTGCACCAGATTTTCTACAACTTCAACGCCGCGATGATCCCGCAGGTCGTCTCCGGCTATGCGGGCGCATTCGCCCTGATCGCCGCAGGCTTCCTGCTCCATCTGATGCCCGGACGCGCGGACCGCTTCGCGCAGCGACTGGTCTCGCACGCGCCGCTGGTCCTGCAAATCGTCATGGCGGCGGCGATGATCTGGTGCGTGATGCAGGTCAAGTCGAGCGACATACAACCGTTCATCTACTTCCAGTTTTAAACTGCGTATGACGGCCGCCTTGCATCCCGGTATGTTCCTCCCGCGGCCGCCGGCGGTGTCTGCAAGTCCGCCCCCGCTCCCCGGAGAGGCTTCCGGCAATGCGCCCAAAACGGCTCACGACCATTTACGACAAATCCATTGACCCATGTACACCTTCGACCACGATCTCTTCACAGCCCTCAACTTCGACGGCGGCACCGCCCTGGACCGCGTAATGCTCACCGTCTCCGGCACCGCGATGTGGCTGCCGCTCTACGCCCTGATCCTCTGGCTAGTATGGCGGCGCAGCGGCTGGCGCGGCATGCTGATCTTCACGGCGCTGATGCTGGCGGCGATCGGACTCTCGGACATGGTGTCGGGCATATTCAAGAGCAACGGCGTGCTGGGCGGCCTGCTGCCGGATTTCGAAGCGCGCCCGCGGCCAATGTTCACCCCCTCGCTCGAAGGGCTGGACATCACGCCCGATTCGCTGCGCGTCATGCGCCGCGAAGCGATCCCGCACGACTGGGCGGTCCACGTCCCGATCGAAGCCGTCAGCGGCATGTACGGCACCGTCTCGGCGCACGCCGCGACCATCGTCGCGCTGGCCGTACTCGCCTGCGGGGCGATCCGCCGCCGCTGGTTCACGGGGCTGATGATCGCCTGCTCGGTGGTGATCTGCTACTCGCGCATCTACCTCGGCAAACACTTCCCGATGGACCTCGTATGGGGCACGCTGGTCGGCGCCGCACTCGGATACGCCGCGCTGCTGGCCTACCGCCGCCTGACACGCCGACAGGATCCCGACGCCGATTGACGCATCCCGAACGACAAAAAGAGCCGCAAAAAAAATGCGGCTCCTTTTTATTCCGGGCCGCGCCCGGTTCGTATTTCGGCAGAATTTATTAACTTTGCACGGTTAATAGTCAAAACATTCAAAAACACACGATATGAGCATCGAACTCAGTGAACAGGAACAGCTCCGGAGACAGTCGCTCGCAGCCCTGCGCGAGCTGGGCATCGAACCCTACCCCGCCGCCCGTTACGAAGTGACGGCCACGGCCCGGGAGATCACCGACGGATTCGACCAGGCCAAGGGCAACTACCAGGACGTCCGCATCGCAGGCCGCATCATGACGCGCCGCATCATGGGCAGCGCTTCGTTCTTCGAATTGCAGGATCACACGGGCCGCATCCAGGTCTACATCCGCCGCGACGACATCTGCCCCGAAGGCGATCCCACGCTGTACAACACGGTGTTCAAAAAACTGCTCGACATCGGCGACTTCATCGGCGTCGAAGGCTTCGCATTCCTCACCAACACGGGTGAACTGTCGGTACACTGCCGCAACTTCACGGTACTTTCGAAGTCGATCCGTCCGCTGCCCGTGGTCAAGGAGAAGGACGGCCAGACGTTCGACGCCTTCACCGATCCCGAAGTCCGTTACCGCCAGCGCTATGTCGATCTTGCGGTCAATCCGCAGGTCCGCGACGTCTTCGTCAAACGTGCCAAAATCATCTCGACCATGCGCGAGTTCTTCAACTCGAAAGGCTACGTCGAGGTCGAAACCCCGATTCTCCAGCCTATTCCGGGCGGCGCCGCGGCGCGTCCGTTCATCACGCACCACAACGCGCTCGACATCGACCAGTACCTGCGTATCGCCAGCGAACTGTACCTCAAGAAACTGATCGTCGGCGGATTCGACGGCGTATACGAGTTCGGCAAGAACTTCCGCAACGAGGGCATGGACCGCACGCACAACCCCGAATTCACCGTCATGGAGATTTACGTGGCCTACAAGGACTACCTCTGGATGATGGAATTCACCGAGCAGATGCTCGAAAAAGTCGCCGTGGCCGTAAACGGCACGACGGAGGTGACGCTCGACGGCAAGCAGATTTCGTTCAAAGCCCCGTTCCGCCGGCTGTCGATGACCGACGCCATCCGCGAAAAGACCGGCTACGACATCACCGGCCAGAGCGAAGGGCAGCTGCGCGAAGCGTGCAAACGCCTGAACGTCGAGGTGGACGACACTTACGGCAAAGGCAAGCTGATCGACGCCATCTTCGGCCAGTACTGCGAGGAGGAGCTTATCCAGCCGACGTTCGTCATGGATTACCCGATCGAAATGTCGCCCCTGTGCAAACGTCACCGCTCGAATCCCGAACTGACGGAGCGTTTCGAACTGTTCGTAAACGGCAAGGAGCTTTGCAACGCCTACTCCGAACTGAACGACCCGATCGACCAGCTGGAGCGCTTCCAAGAGCAACTCCAGCTGAGCGAAAAGGGCGACGACGAAGCGATGTTCATCGACATGGACTTCGTGCGCGCACTGGAATACGGCATGCCGTCGTGTTCGGGCATGGGCATCGGCATCGACCGTCTGACGATGTTCATGACCGATCAGGCTTCGATTCAGGACGTGCTGTTCTTCCCGCAGATGCGCCCCGAAAAGAAAGCCGTGAGCGATCCGGCGGAGAAATACACCGAAATCGGCGTTCCCGAAGAGTGGGTGCCCGTGATCCAGAAAATGGGCTACATCACGGTCGAAGCGCTGAAGAAACTCGCTCCGGGCAAGTTCTTCAACGACCTGTGCGGCTTCAACAAGAAAAACAAACTCGGTCTGAAGGCCCCTTCGATCGAAGAGGTCAAAAAGTGGTGCGAGGAATAATTCCGCAGCCGATGAAACTGCTGACGATCTTTCTTGCAATCATGCTGACGGTATGCGCCGCAACGGCCCAGGAGTTCCGCTTCGACGAAAACGGCGAGTTCAAAGTCATGCAGCTCACCGACCTGCACTTCAACGGCGAAGGCTGGCAGTCGGAATTCGTGCCGGGCATGCTGGCGCGGATGATCTCTTTCGAGAAACCCGACCTGATCGTGGTCACGGGCGACCTGATCTACCGCACTCCCGGCGCAGCCATGATGTCCCAGATATGCGGCGCCATCGCCGCGCAGGGCGTCCCCTATGCCGTCACGCTGGGCAACCACGACGCCGAACAGGGCATCGACCATGCCGAACTCTACGCCCTGATCCGCACGCTTCCGGGCTGCGTCAATGCCCGCTACAACAAACCGGACGAACGGCAGGGCGATTTCGTGATTCCCGTACTGTCGCACGACGGACGGCGCGAAGAGGCACGGCTCTACGTCATGGATTCGAACGACTACAACGCCGACGACCACACCTACAAGGGCTTCACGGCCGAGCAGGTAGACTGGTACCGGACGCAATGCGCCGCCGCAGCCGGACGCAACGGCTACAAATCCAACGGACTGCTGTTTTTCCACGTTCCGCTGCGCGAATACGCCGAAGCGTTCGACACGGCTCCCGTCACCGGGGTCCGGCTGGAGGCCGAGTGTCCCGGGCGCGACAATACGGGCATGTTCCGGGCTTTGGCCGACGGCGGCGAGGTGATCGGCGCCTTCGCGGGACACGACCACTCGAACAACTACATCGCCCGAAAAGAGGGCATCGCCCTCGGTTACGGCCATTACAGCGGAGGATACGCCGAATATCAGGACCTCGTGAGCGGTTCGCGCCTGATCCTGCTCAGGGAGGGCAAACGCGGCTTCGAGACATGGGTGCGGCTGGCCAACCTGCGGGACAAATGGCGCGTAACGTTTCCGCAGGAGAAATAACCCGGCGGCAAAGGGCCACAGGCAGGCGGCCGAACGATTCGGGGAGCGTCCGTCCATGCCGCCGGCAAGCGATCCCCGCAGGATTTTTTTAGAGAACTTATTTATTTTACTTATAAAAACAAACCGAATATGAGAAAGAAAATTGTTGCCGGCAACTGGAAGATGAACACGCTTCCCGCCGAAGGTGTCGAACTGGCCAAGAACATCGTCGCAAGCCGCGGCGAAGTCTGCTCGTGCGTTAATTTCATCATATGCCCTCCGTTTACGCACCTCTCGATGGTTGCCGAAGCGCTCAAGGGTTCGGACATCGCACTCGGCGCGCAGGACTGCGCAACCGAAGCCAAAGGCGCCTACACGGGCGAGATCGCCGCTTCGATGATCGCGGCGCTGGGCTGCAAATACGTGATCCTCGGCCACTCGGAGCGCCGCCAGTACTACGGCGAGACTTCCCAGACGCTCAACAAGAAGATGGCGCAGGCTTACGCAAACGGCCTGACGCCGATCTACTGCGTGGGCGAGAACCTCGAAGAGCGTGAATCCGGCAAGCACTTCGACGTGGTGAAGGCACAGATCGAAGAGGTCGTTTACAACCTCACCGCAGAGCAGTACAAAGACCTCGTGATCGCTTACGAACCCGTTTGGGCCATCGGCACGGGCAAGACCGCGACGGCCGAGCAGGCGCAGGAGATCCACGCCTACATCCGCAAGGTGCTGGCCGCCAAGTTCGGTGCAGCGGCTGAAGATACGGCGATCCTGTACGGCGGTTCGTGCAAGCCCTCGAACGCCTGCGAACTCTTCGCCAAGGAGGACGTGGACGGCGGCCTGATCGGCGGCGCAGCCCTCAAGGCAGAGGATTTCCTCGGCATCGGCAAAGGCTTTGCGAAATAAGCGGCCCCGGCCGCAAACAAAAAGCTCTTCCAGTGATGGAAGAGCTTTTTTCGTATCAGCTCCGGAGCGTCCCGCCCCGAAACGGCACCGGCTATTTCCCGGCCGGATCGGGCAGGTTCTCCATCACGTTCCGGTAGAAGTCGCGCACATCGTTCCAGCGGTAGTAAGGCGCAAGATCGCTTGCGACGGGAATCCGCACCTCGCGTTCGTTGTAGAGAAACTTCACCAGCACGTCGTCCGAAGCTTTCTTACGGTAGAAAACCAACTGTATATTGGCCGCCATCGGCGAAATTCGGTATACGGGCCATGCCCGGGCGATCTTTTCGGGATCGCTCTCCACGACGTCGCACCCTTCGAACTGCAACAGCGACACGAACGTCATCAGGTTGCCGTCATGTCCGAACCGCAGGTCGGCCGCAACCGCTCCGCCCTCCACGGCCCGGTCGGCGCGCGTGAGGAAATCCTCGAGCAGCGCCTTGGCATAATACTGCGGAAAACGCCTGTTAAGCGGCGAAGGGCCGCGGATCACGTAATACTTATAGTTGTCGTACACATTCAGCCCGTAAAGCTCGTCGGTGGTGAAAAGGTCGTAAAACGAAATCCCCAGACCGACGTTCTGCATGTCGGCGGCGAAATAGAAAAGGCCCCTCATCAGCTTCTGCGCGTCGATCGTCCGTACGAACTCCGCATCGGCGAAAAGTTCCGACATCAGCCGGCCGGGGCGCACGAACCGATCCCCGATCCGCTTGTACTCTTCCAGCCAATCGCCCTTTTCGATGAAGTCGAAATACTCCTTGCTGAGCGTCGGGTTGGTCGGCTTGCTGTAGAAATTGAGGTAGCGCGTCGTCCTGCGGCCCGCCACGCGCGACACCTCCAGACGGGGATCGAGTTCTTTGAGCCGCTCGCAGAAAGCCGCCATGCTCAGCACGCAACGCACCACGAGGGTGGCCTGCGCATCGACGACCGCGCCGGGACGGAAGATCTCGGGGAAATTGCGGTACATGCGTCCGGCGATCTCCCGGTGCTGCTCGGCGCCGAGGGGCGAAAGATCGCCGCCCCGGTCGATGCCGTCGTCGTAGACGCGCTTCACCCGGTCGTAGACTTCACGGCCCCGTTCGGTAAACGCATTCGCGGCGTCGGCGGCCCGGAAGACGTCCATCACCTCGTCGTATTCGCTGTCGTGCAGCAGCCAGCGCGAACCGTGCCGGCCGTAATGACTGATATAAAACGGTTTATAACCCTTCGGCGCAGGCGTCAGCACGGGATTGTCGTACGTGTAGACATAATAAACGCCGCCGGACTTGCGGGGATTTGCAGCTATTTCGTCCCGGAGGCTCTGTCCCGAAGCGGCCAGCGCCGCGAGGGAGCAGAGAACGGCCGCGAATAGTTTTGTAAATCTCATCTGTTTTTCGTTCGGTTACTGAATGATAAAATCGGACATCAGGAAGTAGTGGTCGCTGGGGTACAGGCCATCGACCTTGTCGCGGAGAATCTCCGCCGCAACGGGCCGCAGGTTGCCGCGCACGAAGATAAAGTCGATGCGGCGCGCGTTCTTTTTCCTGTAATCCGGGCCTTTGAACCCGTGGTAGGTAAAGCCCGCTTCGCCGGGACCGTGTACGGTTTCGTACGCCTCCTGCCACCCGGCGTCGCGCAGGCACGCGACGGGCGCATTTTCGATTCCCGAATTGAAATCGCCGCAGATGATCTGCGGGAAGCCGTCGGCATACTGCGCGCACTCCCCGACGATCATTTTCATCTGTTCGCGCCGCGCATCGTCCGACTTGTGGTCGAGGTGGATATCCAGCACGCGGAACTCCGCGCCGGTCTTCCGGTCGCGCAGGCGCACCCAGTTACAGTGGCGGGAGCGCATCGTGTTCCACGAACAGCTGCCCGCGATAAGCGGGGTTTCCGACAGCCAGTAGCAGCCCGACGAGACGAACTC
>CAKVKI010000018.1 GCA_934754975.1 uncultured Alistipes sp.
GTGGTCGATCGGGCCGCACTCGAAATGCGGTGTACGGGCAACTGTACCGGGGGTTCGAATCCCTCTCTCTCCGCCAAACGAAGCTGAATACCAGCTCACAACACCGACAACACCCAATTTTACACTTTATGTAAGATTGGGTGTATTCTTTTACTTTCCCCACCCTCTGCGAAGCCATAAGACAACAAATCCCGCGGGTATCGAACTCGCAGGATTCATTTTTATCGACCGCAGCCGATATCACGCGGCCATCCGACCGATGCGGAAGGGCCCGGATTATTCAATCATCAGGTCTTCCAGACGGACTTTGGGAACGTAATGCGTACCGTTTTCACGGTAGTAGGCATGGTCGTCGTTCGCACCGATCTGCGTCAGTTCGATCTTCTCGATGCCTTTGCCGACGGCCAGAATCAGCAGCGGGTCCGTCTCCAGTCCGAACTCCTGCTTGATCCGCTCCTTATCGAACGCCCCGATGCAGATGCCGTTCAATCCGATTTCGGCCGCCTGAAGCAGCATGCTCTGCGCTGAAATGCCCAGATCGATATCGACATATCGGTTCTCCCCGATCGTCGAGCAGACAATGATGAAGGCATTCGGCTCCGTACCCGGAAGGGGCAGGCGGAGTTCGGGCAAAGCCCCTCCCAGCCGGATATGCGGCAAAATTTTGGGTGCCTCGTCCGCCAGAACGGGGCGGAAACGCAAAACCTGCTGGTTGCGCGCCGAAGGGATTTTGGTATTCACGCCGATAATCCGGCGGAGCTGATCCTCACGCACGATAAAGCGGGCGTCGTAACCGCGATGACTCCGGTTTTTCAGCAACAGCCGGCTCAGCGTCACCAGCGGCGTACGATTCCGCAGCCCCGCTGCCGCCCGGGCCCGATATTCTTCCATTTTCCGTCCTAAATAGTCGTCTGCCATTTTCTTCAAACTATTAATCCGGTGCAAAGATACACAATCTTTTTCTTGCATATCCCCCACTGCGTCTGCTTCGGCCCCGCTGCGACGAATTTATCCCGAAAAAACAGACCCGCAAACAAGCCGGCGTATTCTGCGGTCCGTATTTTGAAAACAAAACCTGCCGGACAGAAAGCCGGCATTTATTCATTATCTTTGTACGGGGATATCACTCATGGCGCAGCGAAAAATCATACATATCGACATGGATGCGTTCTACGCATCCGTAGAACAACGGGACCGGCCCGAATACCGGGGCCGGCCGATCGCCGTCGGCCATGACGGGCCGCGGGGCGTCGTCGCCACGGCCAGTTACGAAGCCCGTCCCTATGGGGTTCGGTCGGCGATCTCCTCCGCGCTGGCCAAACGGCTGTGCCCCAACCTGATCTTCGTGCCGGCGCGGTTCGACGTTTACAAGGAGGTGTCGCAGCAGATCCGCGCCATCTTCCGCGATTATACCGAACTCGTCGAACCCCTTTCGCTCGACGAAGCGTTCCTCGACGTGTCGCACACCCGCTCGGCGACCCTCGCCGCCCGTGAGATCAAAGCCCGCATCCTCGCCGAAACCGGGCTGACCGCATCGGCCGGGATATCGGTCAACAAGATGCTGGCCAAGATCGCTTCGGACTACCAAAAACCCGACGGATTGTTCACGATCCCGCCCGGGCAGATCGAAGAGTTTGTCGCGGGACTTCCCGTCGAGCGGTTTTTCGGCATCGGAGAGGTGACGGCACAAAAGATGCACCGCCTGGGAATCCATACCGGTGCCGATTTGAGGATGTGGGATGAAATGGTGCTTGTTCAGCACTTCGGAAAAGCCGGACACAGTTATTACGGTTATGCGCGGGGCATCGACGAACGCGAGGTTACGCCGAACCGAATCCGCAAATCGCTCGGAGCCGAAACGACCTTCGCCGAAGACACGGACGACCGGGAGCAGCTGCGGTTGGATTTGTCGGCCGTGCGCGAAGAGGTCTGGAACCGCCTGATGCGGCATGAATTCAAGGGAAAAACCGTCGTGCTGAAGCTCAAGTTCGACAATTTCCGCCAGATAACCCGGTCCAAAACGCTTTTCACACCCGTCGATTCGGCCCAAACGCTCCGGCAGGTGTCGGAAGAGCTGCTGGCGGCGGTCGATTTCCACGGGCGGAAGATCCGCCTGATCGGCCTTACGGTCGGCAACTCGCCCGAAGCCTGCGCGGAGTGCGTGCAGCTAAGATTCGATTTCGGGGAATCCGATCGGAATGTTTAAACGACTTTTTCCGCGCCTGCCGGCAGCGTGGGAACAGAAAAGACGATAATTGTTTAAAAAGAGACCGTTTATGGGGAGCGGCCTGCTTGCGTAATTATCGGACTTTTAGTAATTTGCGCAAAAATTCACACCGTCCGCACGCCGGACGGACATTTATACGCCGGTGCCTTTCCACCTGATAAACACGGAATTAGTCATTCTGTAAATGCTGAAAAAGATACTGAAATATACGCTCCGAACGCTGCTTGTCATTCTCCTCGTTCTGCTGCTGATCCCCGCCCTGCTCTACATCCCGGCCGTCCAGGATTTCGTCCGGGGCAAGGCTGTCGGCTACGCATCCCGGACGCTCGGAATGGATTTGTCGGTTGAGCGCATCCGGCTCTCCTTTCCGCTGCGGCTCTCCGTGGACAATACGCTGCTGGTCGACAAGGGCGATACGCTCCTCTGCTGCGGGCGGCTCTCGCTGGATGCCGCCCTGTGGCCTTTGGTCCGCAAAGAGGTCGCCGTACGGAGTCTCGAACTGGCAAAACTCGCGGCGCACTATAAGGATTCCACGGCGGGTATGGACCTGAAGGTCGCCGCCGGACAGTTCGCCGTGAACGACTGCCGGGTCGGCCTGTCGGCCAAAACGGTCGGCATTTCCCATATCGCACTGACGGACGGAAATGTATTTCTGAATACGACAGAGACCGCTCCCGCGGAGAAGGCGGACAGTTCCGCCGCCCTGCCGTGGCTGGTCGACGTCGGAAAACTGACGGTCGAAAACCTCGCTTTCGGGATGCGAACCGCCCCTGCGGTAACGGATTTGTCCGTCCGACTGCCGGACGGGGAGGTGGACGAATGCCGGGTTCGGCTGGACAGCCAGCAGGTATCCGTGAAAAGCATTCGGCTGAACCGGGGCGGATACGCCTACCTAACGGCCCCGGCCGGCGCAGGAGAAAAGGCTCCGGACAAGGCGGCGGCCCCGGACAGCGGAAATCCGTCCCTGCCGTGGACCGTCCGGGTCGGCAGCGTCGCCCTGACCGACAACAACGTCGAATACGGAACACTGCATCATCAGCCTGCAGATGGATTCGACCCGGAGTTTATCGCACTCTCGTCGCTGAACCTGTCAGTCGATTCGATCTATAACCGGGGCGCCGACATCGCCCTGCAAATCGTCCGGATGGCGTTTACCGAGCGCAGCGGGTTGTCCGTACGGAACGCGGCCGGAAAGTTCGCAATGGATTCCTCCGGCGTTTCGCTCTCCGGGTTCGAGATCGCAACGCCGCTTTCCGGCGTCCGGGCCGAGGCGCACGCCGGAGCCGGAATCATGCGAATGGCGCCGGATACCCCGCTGACCGCCGACCTTTCGGCGAGCCTGAATACGGAAGAGATAAAACTTCTCTGCCCGGAGCTGATTCCCACGGCGCTGGACGACCGGATCGTCGGGTTGAAACTCTCGGCGGCGGGAACGCTGGGAGATATCAAAAAAGCAGGGCTGGACATCTCATCGCCCGGACATATCGACATCGCGGTAAAGGGAAACGCGAAAAACCTGCTCGCCCCGGACAGGCTGGAAGCCGCGGCCCGTTTCGAGGGGGAGTTCCGCGACATGGCTTTTCTGCTGGAACTGCTGCCCGATACGGCCCTGCGGCGGCGCGTGACGATTCCCGAACGGATCACGCTCCGCGGATCGGCAGGCGCGGACCGGGGCCTGTATTCGCTCGCCTCGACGCTGGCCGCCGACGACGGCAAGCTGACCCTGAACGGTCGGATCGACCCGGGAAAACAAACCTACGAGGCGGAACTCCGGTGCGACAGTCTTCCGCTGAACCGTTTTCTTCCGGCCGACTCGCTGGGCGCATTGGATTTCACGCTGACGGCCGGGGGCGTCGGATTCAATCCGTTATTGCCACAGACACGGGGGAGCGTCCGCATGCAGATCGACCGGGCGGAGTATCGGGGCCGCGATTTCGGCGGAATAGAACTGGATGCGGACCTCGAAAACCAGCGCCTTTCCGGCCACCTTTCCGACCGGAACGAAGCGCTCCGCCTGCTGCTGCTCGTTTCGGGAACGCTGACCGGGCAAGAACAGCGGATCGGCCTGTCGGGCAATGTCTTCGGCTTCGACCTGGCCGATATGGGAGTCACCCCGGAGCAGATCGGCGGATCGTTTGCGCTCGACGCCGACGCTTCCGTTTCGGCCGGCGGCTATGCCGCAAGCCTCACGCTGGACAGCATCGAAATCCGCAGCAAATACCGGACGGACCGTATTCGCCGGACAAGCGTAACATTCAGCGCCGATACCGCAGCGACCCGCGCCGGACTGACCTCCGGCGACCTGTCGCTGTCGTTCACCGCGCCCGAACCGCTCGATTCGCTGACCGCCGCCGTGACCCGGAGCGCCGATGCGCTGGCGCAGCAAATCCGTTCGCAGCGCGTCGATATGGATTCACTCAAACCCGCCCTGCCCGATTTCCGACTGCGGGTTTCAGCCGGGCGCGACAATATCCTGAACAGTTTCCTGAACACGAAAAAAATTGCTTTCAATACGCTCGACATCGACGGGGTGAACTGCGACTCCCTACCCATATCGCTCCGGATGCGCGTGGAGAGGCTGACTTACGGAAGCGTCGTTCTCGACACCGTGGCGGCGGGCCTGTCGCAGAACGGGAACCGGCTGGAATATGCCCTCCGGGTGGCGAACGCCCCCGGAAACCTGGACAACATAGCCCTCGCCGGGGTGTACGGCCATGTCGTGCGAAATACGGGAGCGGTGAATTTCTACCAGAAAAACCGCGCAGGCCGGGAGGGGTTTCGTTTCGGGGTGGAGGCTCAGTGGAACGACAGCCTGATCCGGGCGGACGTAACGCCCCTCGATCCGGTATTCGGATTCGAACCGTGGACGGTGAATCCCGGCAATTACCTCGTTTACAGGTTCGGCAAAAGCCTGAGCGCGGACCTCGACATGGCTCACGGCGACCAGCGGTTTGCGATCCATACGGTTCCGGAAGCCGACTCGCTCCGCGGCATCCGCCTCGACATCGCAGGACTGAACATCGGTTCGGCCCTGGGGATGCTCCCCTCCGCCCCGCCCGTGGGCGGTATGCTGGGCGCCTCCGTAACCCTGAATACGGGCGCCGACACGCTGGCTGTCCGGGGCGACGTTTCAGTCGCCGGACTCTCGTACGACAAACAGCGTTTCGGAGATGTCGATTTAGGGATGCTTTACGAACAGGGCCGCGGACAGCAGGCCGATGTCAGGCTCGCGCTGGACGGAACCGAGGTGATGACCGTGCGGGGAGACTACCTCAAAGAACGGGAAAGTCCGCTCGATCTCACGGCGGCGATTCCCGGATTCCCCCTGCAGCGGGCCAATGTCTTCCTGCCGGCCGACATGCTCCGTCTTTCCGGCACTCTTTCCGGGAAGCTCCATGCGGGCGGAACGCCCGAACGGCTGAAGCTGGACGGCGGCCTGCAGTTCGCACAGACTGAAGTCCGCGTGCCGATGATCGGCACTTCGTTCGGCCTGTCGTCCGATACGATCCGCATCGACGACAGCCGGGTCCTGTTCGACGACTTTGCCGTTACCGCCCCGAACAAAAGCCCTCTGACGATCGGGGGTTACGTCGATCTCGCCGACTTCAGCCGCATGCAGGCCGACATCGCGCTGCGGGCGTCGGATTTCCAGTTCGTGAACGTGGCCCGCAAAGAGGGCACCGCCGTCTACGGGAAAGCCTATCTGGACCTCGACGCAACGGCCAAAGGCCCCCTGGACGAACTCGTCGTCCGCGGCAGCGTCGCACTGCTCAAAAATACGGACATCAATTACGTCATGCAGGATTCGCCGATGGACGTGAAGGAACGTCCGCAGAACATCGTGACGTTCGTCTCGTTCCGGGACATGGACTCCCAAAGTTTCGCCGAGGTCTCCCCTGCGGTCCGGATCGGAGGAATGGACATCCTCCTGAACATCGACATCAACAACGACGTCCAGGCCGCCGTGGACCTCTCCGCGGACGGCAGCAACCGGATAGACCTGCAGGGAGGCGGCAACCTGACCTTCACGATGAATCCGCTGGGCGACGTAGGCCTGTCGGGCAAATACGTGCTTTCGGGCGGAACGGTGCGCTACAATCCGCCCGTGATCTCCCAGAAAATATTCAAGATCACGCCGGACAGCTATGTCGATTGGATCGGAAACGTCGCCGACCCGGCTTTCAACATTACGGCGGTCGAGACCGTCCGGGCCAGCGTCTCCGCGGACGGGCAGGATTCGCGCTCCGTGAATTTCAATATCTCCATCAATATCCGCAACACGCTGAACGACCTCGAAATCAGCTTCGGGCTGTCGGCCCCCGAAGACCTCACGATGCAGAACCAGCTCAATTCGCTGACGGCCGAACAGCGGGCCAATCAAGCGATGAACCTGCTCATCTACAACACCTACACCGGTCCGGGAACAACCGCCAAGGTCAGCTCGGAGAACCCGCTCAACTCGTTCATCCAGAAGGAGCTGAACCAGTGGGCGCAGAACAACCTGAAGGGCGTGGACCTCAGCTTCGGCATCGACTCCTACGGCGAGGACGACCCGAACGGCCAGCGGACCGATTACTCGTACCGGCTGTCCAAGAACCTCTTCAGCAACCGCGTGCGCGCGGTCATCGGCGGCAAGTTCAGCACCGACGCCGATCCGTCGCAGAACCTCAAGGAGAACCTGATCGACGATATTTCACTCGAATACATGCTGACCAAACGGGACAATATGTACCTGAAAGTATTCCGGCACACCGGTTACGAAAGCATCCTCGAAGGCGAGATCACCGAAACGGGCGTAGGCTTCGTCATCCGGAAGAAACTGCTCCGGCTGGGCGACCTGTTCAAACCGATGCGGCCCAAAGCGGAAAAACGAAAACAAAATGAGTCTGATGCGCATCAGAAATAGCTGCATACTCCTCTGCGCCGTACTGCTCGCGGCGGCCTGTTCCACGACCCGGCGTCTGGGAACGGACGAAGTCCTGTACACGGGGGTCCGGAAGATCCGGATCGAACCGGATTCGGGCGTCGTTCTCTCCGCGGCAGCGGAATCGGCCGTGAAGGAGCCCCTCTCCGTAGCCCCGAACAACCCGCTTTACAGCCCCTATCTCCGCACACCGCTGCCGATCGGACTGTGGGCCTACAATTATCTCTACACGCCGAAGGAAAAAGGATTCAAATACTGGTTCTACAAGCGGCTGGCCAAACAGCCGGTGCTGATCTCCAAAGTACAGCCCGGGCTGCGAACCAAAGTCGCCGAGCAGGCGCTCGGAAACTACGGCTATTTCGGCTCCCGGGCCGAAGATTCCCTGCTCTACCGCAAGCGCGGCAGAAAGGCCAAGGTCTACTATACGCTCCGCATCGCGCCGCCGTGGTACTATTCGAATATCTCCTACCCCAAGGCGGACGGCGGTCTGCAGCCCCTGATCGACAGCATGCGGGCGACCTCCCTGCTGCGGGTCGGGGCGCAGTACAACATGGACTCGCTGACGCTCGAACGGAAACGGATATCCCAGCTGCTGCGTAACAGGGGTTATTACTATTTCCGGCCGGAATACATGGAATACCTCGCCGATACGACCGTCGAGCGGCAGCGGGTCGACCTGCGGCTGAACCTCAAACCGAATGTCCCGGCAGTGGCCCTCAAACCCTACCGCGTGGGCGACATTACGGTCCGCCTTACCAACATCAAACCCGGTCCGGCCGATACGTTCCGCCTGCGGGACGTGCGGGTCATCGCCCAAAAACCGATGAAAATCCGCCCGAAGATACTCTCCCGGACGCTCTTGCTCCAACCCGGCCAGCTCTTCACCGTCGATGCCCAGAACCGGACGCAGACCGCCCTCAACAAGCTGGGCATCTTCCGCTCGGTCAATCTGGGCGTCACGCCGCTCGACTCCCTGCGGGGCGCCGACACGCTGGACGTGGTCATCGACGCCCAGTTCGACTATCCGCTGGAAGCGGCGCTGGAAACCGACGTAACCTCCAAGTCGAACAGTTTCATAGGCCCCGGCATCACCTTCAAGGTCAGCAACAACAACCTCTTCCGGGGCGGCGAGGTCCTCGCCATGAAGCTGAACGGCTCGTACGAATGGCAGACAGGCAACAAGAACTCCGGCGGCCGCTCGTCGCGGCTCAACTCCTACGAGTTGGGTCTGAACGCCAACCTCAACATTCCCAGACTGCTGCTGCCGTCGTTCGTAACACGCAGGCTGAAATACCCCGGCAGTACGACGTTCCAGCTGGGCGTGGACCTGATGAACCGCCCCAGCTTCTTCCGGCTGATCGCCTTCAGCGGCTCGGCGGGCTACAATTTCCAGACTTCGCCCTACAGCCGCCATTCGCTGACCGTATTCAAACTGACCTACAACAAACTGCTGCACACGACCGAGGCGTTCGACAAGACGATGGACGAGAATCCGGCGATCGCCATGAGTTTCCGCAACCAGTTCGTTCCGTCGATCAACTACACCTACACCTTCGATAAAACTTACGGCCGCACCGGCAACCGCCGCTTCTACTGGCAAAACAGCGTGACCTCGGCCGGCAACATCCTCTCGGGCGTCCTGAGCCTGTTCGGCGAGAAACAGCCGCAGCATTTGTTCGGCAACCGCTTCTCGCAGTTCGTCAAGGAGGTGAGCGAAGTGAAGTTCTACCACCGCATCGGACGCCGCAACAACTGGCTGGCCACCCGTTTTCTCGTCGGAGTGGGATACGCCTACGGCAATTCCGAGGTGATGCCCTACAGCGAACAGTTCTACATCGGCGGCGCCAACAGCATCCGGGCCTTCACGATCCGGTCGCTGGGTCCGGGCAGCTACCGCCCGCCCACGGACGACCGCAACGGCTACCTGGACCAGACCGGCGACTTCAAACTGGAAGCCAACATCGAATACCGCTTCGGCATCATGGGACGGCTGAACGGGGCGGTTTTCCTCGACGCGGGCAACATCTGGCTGCTGAAAAAGGACCCCAAGCGTCCCGGCGCCGAACTCAAATGGAAAGGACTGCTCAACGAAATCGCCCTGGGAACGGGCTTCGGACTGCGTTACGACATCAGTTACCTGGTCATCCGCGCCGACCTCGGAATCGGCCTGCACACCCCCTACCCGAACCCGGACAAAAAGGGTTATTACAACATCTCCAGTTTCAAGGACGGACTCGGATTCCACCTGGCAATCGGCTACCCGTTCTAGGACGGCGGCGATGATTCCACACCCCGGAAAACGACCTGTTTTTACGCACGGGCATCGAAATATGGCCGCATTTGATCCCGCGGAACAGGCCGGATAAATTCCCGGCCTTTAAAAACACCGTCCGATCCGGACCGCAGAGCTGCCATTATCGGGATTTATTGCTATATTTGTCTTGCGGCGTCCGGTATGCCGTGCGGGTGTTCCGAAACCCCGGTTTACTAACTTCAGGACTTTTGAACAATGGGCATTGAGGCCGGGTTTCCCGGAGAAAGAATCATCGTCATTCCGCAACCGTTTCTGGAATTGATGCAGGACAATCCGCTGACCGGGGATCTGTACGTACGCTCCCTGGGCCATATCGCGCACGCCCGGCTTCACCGCATCGACCGTCCCGAGGGCAGCGACGGATATATTTTCCTCTACTGCACGCTGGGAAAAGGTTTCGTCAGGATCAAAGAGCGGAAGTTCACCGTCAATGCCAACCAGTATATCGTGCTGCCCAAAGACACGCCGCTGCGGTACGGCGCGGCGGAGGACGATCCGTGGAGCGTCTACTGGGTCGAATTCGACGGCGAGAAGGGAAAAATATTCGCCCGGAGCATGTCGGAGCCGACGACGGTGCTGCCCTCGGTCTACTCCCGCGCGGAACAGCGCATCGAGATTTTCGACAGCCTCTATGCGGTGCTTTGCGGGGAATTGTCGCTCGAAAAGCTCAACTACGCCAATATCGCCTTCGCCCACTTCATCGCTTCGTTCCAGTTCATCGACCTGTTCCGGATCGCGGGCGAACAGCCCCGGCACGTCGAGGGGATGATCAACCGGGTAACCCTCTACATGAAAGAGAATCTGGAGCGGCAGCTGACGCTGAAAGAGATCGCCCGATACGCCGGATACAGCGAGTCGTACTTCTACCGGCAGTTCGTGCGGCAGACCTCGCTGTCGCCGATCAACTATTTCATCCACCTGAAGATCAACAAGGCGGCGGTATACCTGCTCAAAACCACCATGACCGTTTCGCAGATCGCCGCGAAACTCGGCTTCGGCAGCGCCGACTACTTCTCGCGTACGTTTAAACGGATCGTGGGGATTTCCGCTTCGGATTTCCGCAGGCAGGACTTCCGGTTATAGGCTTCCCTGCCGGGAAACCCACAAAAAAAAGCCGGACTCAATGTCCGGCCCGATCGGTTATTTCGCCGAGTTGAACTCCTCCACCGTCTTATAGAAGGCTTCGATATTTTCGAAAGGCACCTGCGGCGGCGTGTCGCAGCCCGACGAGACGACGAAGTTCGGATAACCCACGGCGCGGTTCAGCAGGTCGCGCGTGGCGGCCGCCATCTGCTGCGGGGTCGCATTCCTGAAAATCCCCACCGGGTCGAGGTTGCCCATGACCAATACGTCCGCAGGACACTCCCGAAGCGCATTGAGCATGTCGATCTTATTACCGAAATGGTAGGCTTTGGCTCCCGTGGCAACCATGGCCTGCGTGCAATGTCCCGTATTTCCGCAGTTATGGAGAATCACTGCGAAACTGTCGTCCTGCACCGCTTCGACGATCCGTTTGATGTATACCGACGAATACTGCATGCACTCCTCGTCGGGCAGCAGGCCCGCAGCCGGTTCGGCCATGATGACGCCCGCCACGCCGCACTCGCGGAGCGCCAGACAGTAATTCCGGATAAATTCCGTACACTTCTCCAGCAGCAGATTCACGGTCTGCGGCTCGGTATAGATGCCCATCATGATTTCCGTCATGTCGAACAGCCGTCCGGCCAGCGAATAAGGCCCTATACAGCCTGCGAATACCGGTTTGTCGATACGCTCCGCCGCCAGGCGGTTCGCCCTGAGGTATTCGGGCACGCGGGCCGCATCGAGCGAAGGCACCGCCAGCGCGTCCGCCTCTTCGAAATTGGAGACCAGCCGCCCGATCACGCTCGGCACTTCGTCGTCCGCAAAATGGAGCGACGCGCCGAAAGCCTCGGCTTCGACCGTCAGGTCCATGATGACGGTACACCCCGCCGACTGCGGGAAACGTTCGTTGAGGGCTTCGATGGCTTCGAAATGCACGCGCCCGTCGGTCACGGCGTCCAGCACCCTGCGGCCCAGCAGTTCGATACCGGGGTGCGTCATGATCGGCATGGCCGCCGTCCGGCCGGATTCGATAAGGGATTTTATCCAGGCAGTCGTATTCATTGGTTTTCTTTTTTACGTAATCGGTTTTTGTAACAATCTTTCTTGCCGCATATCGCGCAGCCGTAAGGTTTCTTCTCGACTTTCGGGCCGAGGGCGATCACGCCGCTGATCGATTTGATCGGCGACATCAGGCTCGACCCGTTCAGGGTGATGCCGCACGGCGCTTCGGGCAGCAGCGCGAACAGCGCCTGCTGGTCCGATACGGGCCAGCCGCAGTACCCGGGGCTGTAGCTGTTGCTGACGAGGAATCCCCGGCGGTCCTGCTCCTCGGCAAGGGCCCCGGAGAGCGCCCGGCCCGCCGCTTCGGCGATTTCGGAGCCGATCATATCCGCGAAAAACTGACGGACAATGTCGCCTTCGGCGTGGAGACGCCGCTGCATGGCTTCGAACTCGACCCCGGCCGTAGCGACGAACACCGCATACTCCTCGGCCTGCTGCAGGTAGCGGGCGATGATGGCGCCGACCCCGAGCTTCCGGCCGCCCAGACCGATGGCCGTCTTATGAACGCCCTCGCTGCGGAAAACCGCATAGCCATACTGCGGACGGCAGATGCGGGCGATCTCCCCGGCGACGGATTCGAAAAGCTCCTGCGACTGCCGGTCGGGGACATATCCGTCGTTTCCCGTAATGCACCAGATATTGCCGAAGTCGATCCCCAGCTCCTGAAAAGGTATGTCGTTGCGGACGAACATCGCCTAGGCGGTTATCAGACGGCGTGCCAGCGAAACGGCTTCGTTGGCGTTCGAGCTGTATCCGTCGGCGCCGATGGCGGCGGCGAAGTCGTTGTTCAGCGGCGCGCCCCCGACCATGACCTTCACCCGGCCTTTGAGTCCCGACGCTTCGACCGCCGCCACGACCTCCTTCATGTAGTTCATGGTGGTCGTCAGCAGGGCCGACATGCAGATAATGTTGGCGTCGTTCTCCCGTGCGGCTTCGATGAACTTTTCGCTCGACACGTCCACGCCGAGATTGATTACCTCGAATCCGCACCCTTCGAGCATCGACGCGACGAGGTTCTTGCCGATATCGTGCAGGTCGCCTTTCACGGTGCCGATGACCACTTTCCCGACCGATGCGCCCTGTCCGCCCTTGAGCAGGGGTTTGAGTATCTCCAGCGAACCTTTCATGGCCCGAGCGCTCATCAGCAGGTTCGGCACGAAGGCTTTTCCGGCTTCGAACCGTGCGCCGATCTCTTCCATGCCCCTGACCATATATCCGTCTATGATCGTCTGCGGGGAGACGCCTTCGGCCACCGCCGCATTGGTCACGGCCTGCGCCTGCTCCAGCTTCCCGTTCAGGATCGCTTCGTAAAGTTCATTCAGGTTTGTCATTGTCGTATTATTTAAAGGTTTAAGTTTTCGGTTTTTACAAAAGTACGAACAAAGCCGCAATTTATCATGTCTTATTCATGCCAAATTCCTGCATTATTCTTGTTTTTCTCAAAAAACCGGCGGGATTCCGGACGCCGTTCGAATCCGGCCGGCTCCGCCGCACCCCCGGCAGACGCTTTTCAGCCGCGAAAAAGGGGCCGGAAAGGGCTGTTCCGACGCCACAGGCGGGTCTCTTCTCTGAATTTGGAATTTGAAAGAATATTACATACTTTTACGTTTAAATAAGGATATACAGTAAAAACCGACCTAAAACAATACCTTATATTTATAAGATGAAGAACGAACTCATAACGGCGGCCGGCCGGATGCTCGAGGCCGCGAAAAAGACGACGGTCGTACTGATCGGAGACTTCTGCCTGGACATCTATTTCCACATCCGGAGCGAAGACTCGGAACCCTCGCTCGAAACCGGATTCACGGTCCGGCGGGTAAGCACGCTGACCGACTCGCTGGGCGGCGCGGGAAACGTATTTGCGAACCTCTGCGCGCTGGGCGCCGGGAAGGTGATTCCCATAGGCGTCATCGGAGCGGACCTGTTCGGACAGGAGATGCTGCGGCTGATGGCCGGCCTGCAGCCGTCGGAACACCGGCTGACCATCCAGCGGCAGGGCTGGACCACCCCGGCCTACATGAAACCCATCGTCGACGGAAAGGAGCAGGAGCGCATCGACACGGGCGTAAGGAACGCGGTCGACGGCGAAGTGGTCCGCAAACTGCTCGCCGACGTGCGGCAGGCGCTGAAGACGGCGAACGTGGTGCTGATCAACCAGCAGCTCGAAGATACGATCTACACGGACGAATTCATCGCCGGGCTGAACGAACTGGCGCGCGAAAATCCGCAAATCCCCTTCATCGTCGATTCCCGCACGATGCAGCGCCGCTTCAAAGGCATGTGGCACAAGCTCAACACGCACGAAGTGGCCGCCGAGCTGGGCATTACGCTCGACCCGATGCAGAGTTTCATCCCGGCAGACGAACTACGCCCGCTGATGACGCGCTACAGGGAGCTGACCGGCGACCCGCTGATCGTCAGCCGCGGCGAATTCGGCGCGATGGCCTGCGACGGCGAATTCACCTCGGCCGAAGGGCTGTCGCTGCTGACCGAGCTGGACACGGTAGGCGCCGGGGACAGTTTTTTTTCGGGATTCGCACTCTCGCTGGCCGGAGGACTGACGATCGGACAGGCGCTCCATATCGGCAACTCGGCGGCGGGCGTCACGGTGCAGAAGCTCCACCAGACGGGGACCTGCTCCCCGGAGGAGCTGCGTGCGATCATCGCCGGCCGCGACCTTACGTACAACGCCGACGCAAAACCCCGCCGCGTGACGGAACCCTTCACGATGGAGGTGATAACCGAGCTGGAGCGTATCGAAAAACGTCCCGCCCTCGAATACGCCGTCTTCGACCACGACGGCACGATCTCGGTGCTGCGCGAAGGCTGGGAGGAGATCATGGAGGAGTGCATGGTGCAGGCCGTCACGGGCGGCAGGAGGTACGACGACAGCCTGACGGCCAAGATCCGCAGCGGCAGCCGCGACTTCATCGTGCGCTCGACCGGCATCCAGACCATCAACCAGATGGCGATGCTGGTCGGAATCGTAAAGAAATGGGGACTGGTGCCCGACGCGGAAATCCTGACGCCGCAGCAGTACAAGGATATTTACAACGACGCGCTCCTGGCATTTATCGCCCAGCGCATCGAAAACGTGAAGCGGGGAGTGCTGACGCCCGCCGACGTAACCGTGGCCGGAAGCATCGCATTCCTGCGGACGCTGGCCGAAAACGGCGTGAGAATCTACCTCGCCAGCGGCACGGACCAGGAGGACGTGCGCCGCGAAGCGGAACTGCTCGGATACGCCGGTTATTTCACCGGCGGCATCTACGGTTCGGTGGGCGACATGCACAACGACCCCAAGCGGCAGGTGCTGCAGCGAATCCTCGCCGCGGAGGGCGTCGATACGGGGCGGCTCGCCATTTTCGGCGACGGCCCGGTCGAGATGCGCGACGCGCACGACAACGGCGCGCTGGCCGTGGGCATACAGAGCAACGAAGTGCGCCGCTACGGCTGGAACGAGTCGAAACACAAACGCCTGCTGCAAGCCGGCGCCGACCTGCTCATCCCCGACCTGACGGAGTACAAAAAGATCGCATCGTTCCTGCTCAAAAAAGAGATCAAATGACGGCTTTCGAAAAATTCGACAGGAGCAGGATTCACCAGAAACCGCTCAGCGAGCGGAAAAACAAGGTGAATATCAGCGAAATCTGCATCAGGACCACCGATCCGCGGCCGACGCTGCCGCCCCTTGCCTGCGAGCAGATACGGCGCACGGCCCAGCACATCCTCGAAGCCCGCGCGGCGGGACGCTCGGTGATGCTGGCCTTCGGCGCCCATTCGATCAAAAACGGATTGGGACCGCTGATGGTCGAATTCCTCCGCCGGGGCTGGATCACCCATCTGGCCACAAACGGCGCGGGAATCATCCACGACTGGGAGTTCGCCTATCAGGGGCGAAGCAGCGAAGCCGTTTACGAAAATCTCCCGAAGGGGCAGTTCGGCACCTGGGAGGAGACCGGGTTTTCGCTCAATCTGGCCATCACAGCAGGCGTATGGCAAGGCTTCGGGTACGGGGCTTCGGTCGGCAGGGCGATTGCCGGACAAGGCGTAAACATCCCTTCGGAGCAGGAACTCACCGACGCCATGAAAGACCCCCGTTCGCTCGTCCATGCGGCGGCTTCGGCCGACCTGCTGACGGCAGTCCGCAAAGCGCAGATGGAACCGGGCTGGCACGCGATCCCGGCCCCGTTCGGGGAGTACAGCCTGCAGGCGGGTGCATACCGGCTGGGCGTGGCTTCGACGGCGCATCCCATGTTCGGACACGACATCATCTACACCCACCACCTCTGCTCCGGGGCGGCGATCGGCCGGGCGGCCGAACTGGACTTCCTCTCTTACGTCGATTCCGTAAGCCGGCTCAACGGCGGGGTTTACCTCTCGGTCGGCACAGCCGTCATGTCGCCGATGGTCTTCGAGAAGGCCTATTCGATGGTGCAGAACGCCGCCCTGCAGCGCGGCGGGCGGCTCGACAAACACCGCATCATGGTCGTGGACCTCGCCGAACCGAAATGGGACTGGTTTACGCAGGGTGAACCGCCGCGGTCCGATCCCGAATACCACACGCCCTATATGAAATCATTCCTGCGGACCAAGCCGCTCGGCATGGATTTCCTGACGGCGGACAACCGGGCGTTCCTGCTGGACCTGTATTACGAACTCTCAAACATGCAGCCTTATGTCAAATAGTTATTTCGACCGCGACCGACTGCAATTTCGTCCGCTGGCCGGGCGGCCCTGCCAGGTTACGATCGCCACGGAAAAGATCGATCCGACGGACCGTCCGAACCCGCTGCCGGAAGAGACGCTGGCCGTCATCCGGCAAACGGCGCGGGACATCCTCGAAGCCAAGCGCAAAGACGCTTCGCGCATCCTGACTTTCGGCACGCACCTGATACGGAACGGACTCGGCCCGCTCATCGGAGAATTCGTCCGCCGGGGCTGGCTGACCCATCTGGCGACGACGGGCACTTCGGTCGCCGACGACTGGGAATTCGCCCTCCAGGGCGCCGGATGCGAAGACGCCCGCACGAACCTGCCCGAAGGGACCTTCGGCATGTGGCAGGAACCCGGTTATTACATCAATCTGGCGATTCTCCTCGGCGCATGGCAGGGACTCGGGCTGGGCGAAGCCGTGGGCCGGATGATCGCCCAAGAGGGACTGACGGTCCCGGACCGCGAAACGCTCCGCAGGGAGATCGCCGACACAGGCAATCCCGACAAAGCCGCCGCGGCCGCCGACCTGCTCGAAAAAATCGAACGGTACGGCATCGCCCCGGGGCGGCTCGACATCCCGTTCCCGTTCCGCGGCTACAGCCTGCAATACCTCGCGCAGCAGGCCGGCATCCCGCTGACCGTGCATCCTATGTTCGGGCTGGACGTGCTGTTCATGCACCCGCTCTGCTCCTTCGCCGCCATCGGACGAACCGCAGAGACGGATTTCCTCCGTTTCGTGAACAGCGTCGATAAACTGGAGGACGGCATTTACCTCTCGGTAGGCTCCTCGATCGCCTCGCCCATGATCTTCGAAAAAGCGTTGTCCATGTCGCAGAACGTCCGCATCCCGGAGGGGCGGCGCATGGAACGCCACAAGATCGTAGTGGTCGATCTGGCCGAATCGAAGTGGGACTGGATGGCCAACGGCGAACCGCCCGAAAACCGTCCGGAATACTACCTGCGTTACTGCAAATCGTTCTCGCGGGCCAAAGCCCAAACCATGTATTACGTCTCGGCCGACAACCGGGATTTCTTCCTGCACCTCTACCGGGAGCTGGACGGGGCAGAACGTTAAACGACAGGGGCCGCATCTTTTCGGATGCGGCCCTGCCTATTTACTCAGAATATTTCACTTCCGTCTCAGCACATAGAGCGAGACGAAGAGGATAAAGACCATGCAGACCAGCAGGGCGGACATGCCGCCCACGATCCCCATCGCGTCGGACAGCGCACCCATGGCCAGCGTTACTGCCCCGCCGCCGGCGACGCCCATAATCAGCAGCGACGAAATCAAGTCGGCCTTTTCGGGCTTATGCTGCATGGCGAACGAGAAGATGATCGAAAAGACGTTGCCCGTCGCAAATCCCACCGGCAGGAACATGCAGATAAACACGGCCTGCGAGGCCGCGCCCCCGGCCGGGATTCCGGCCAAAACCATCATCACCGCATAGGCCGCGATAGAGGCCGCCATCGTCCACACGAGAATCTTCCGGGCCGAAAACCGCACCAGCATCACGGCGCACACGAACGAACCGAGGGCGCGCGCCCCGAAATAGAGCGTGTTCATCGAAGTCGGATTCTCGGCGGCATAGACGCTGCGGAAGATCTCCGGGATAAAGAAATTCAGCCCCACGTCGATTCCCACGATCAAGAGGATACTCAGGAACATCAGCAGGATGTACCTGTCCCTGAGCAGGCCGAACGCCCCGCCGAAGGTCGCCTTCCCCGAATCGTCGCGCGCCTCACGCGGAATGGGCGTCGCCATGAGCCACAACGCCGAAAAAAGGGTCACGGCGGCATAGATCACGAAGACATAATTCCAGTCGCCCAGCACGACCGCCGCGAACAGCACGATCTGGGGTCCCAGCAGCGACGAGAGGGCTTTGACGAACTGCCCCATCGTCATGGCGCTGGCGAGCCGTTCGCCCGGCACAACATTGGTCAGCAGCGGATTGAGGGCCACCTGTATGATGGTGTTGCCGACGCCCATCAACACGAAAACCGGAATGTAAACGCCCAGCCCGGGAGCGACCATGCCGCATATCATCGGCAGCGGCAGCAGCATGGCGGCAATGGTGATGACGTTGCTGATCTGCACCATCGTCTTGCGCCCCACCCTGCGCATCATCATCCCGGCAGGGATCGAGCAGACCAGAAACCAGATAAAAATGAAATTGGGCAGCAGGCCCGCCATCGTGGAGCTGAGCGAAAGCGTATCCTTGATATTGGCCACGGCCGTGCCGACGATATCGACGAAGCCCATGACGAAAAAACAGAACAGCACGGGCAGGAGCTTGGAAAGGCCGCCTTTGCCCGCTTCGGAAGTAGTCTTATTCATAATTGAGCAGTTGTTTTATGCAGGGCGGGGGCGCAGGGCTGCAAAACCTGGAAAACAGCCCCGCGGACATCCGCTTCTATTTGTATTCGTTCGAAAAAGAGTAGGGGAAATCTTTTACATCCGTTCCGCGCCGTTTGTTCGGCTCAGGCGACATCCCGAATTCGATCCGGCCGCCGCGGCGTATCTGGTCGCGGGTGAAATAGTTCCGGCCGTATTTCCGGCCGTCGATCCGGATTCCGTCCACGTAAACGTTCCGCTCGCTGTTTTCGGGCGCGCTGATCGTAAGTATCTTTCCGCCGGGAAGCGTAATCTCGACCTCGCGGAACAGGGGCGATCCGACGGCATATTCCCCTGCCGCCGGATTGACCGGATACATGCCCAGCGCAGAAAATACGTACCACGCCGAAGTCTGGCCGTTGTCCTCGTCGCCGCAGTAGCCGTCGGGCGTGGGATGGTAGAGCCGTGACATCACCCGGCGCGCCCAGTACTGCGTTTTCCACGGTTCGGAGGTCCAGTCGTAAAGGTAGATCATGTGCTGGATCGGCTGGTTGCCGTGGGCGTACTGGCCGAAATTCATCACCTGCATTTCGCGCACTTCGTGGATCACCTGCCCGCCGTAGGCCGAGACGTCGAACGCCGGCGGCTGGCTGAAAACCGAATCCATCATGCGGATAAACGCCTTGTCGCCGCCCATCAGCTCGGCCA
This sequence comes from uncultured Alistipes sp., assembly GCA_934754975.1. GTDB lineage: Bacteria > Bacteroidota > Bacteroidia > Bacteroidales > Rikenellaceae > Alistipes. The sequence goes on from CAKVKI010000018.1 coordinate 19,373, forward strand.
GCCCTTTCGGATCGTGGAAAACGCTCCACGAGTAATGCCAGCTGTTGCCTTCGGTGAAGTCGCCGCCCCACGCCAGCGGATTGAAATCCGGACGGAAATTACCCTTCGAATCCCTGCCGGCCATCAGGTTGAAATCCTTGTGAAACAGGTTCCGGTAGTTCAGAGACCGTTTTTTGAACTCGTCCACGATCTTCTTCTCCTTGCCGAGCGCTTCGGCGACTTTCAGCACGCAGAAATCGTCGTAGGCGTACTCCAGCGTCCGCGCGGCGCTCTCCCGGATTCCGACGTCGTTGGGCACATACCCCAGCCGGTCATACTCCGCGGCCCCGGCGCGGCCCACTGACGACAGCGTCGGATGGGCGTTGTAGGCCATCTTGTACATCGCCTCCCACAGCGTCTCCATATCCATGCCGGGAACCCCCGCCAGATAAGCCGAAGCGATCACCGAAGCCGAGTTGGAGCCGACCATCGCATCGATATGCCCCGGCGACACCCATTCAGGCAGCCAGCCGCTCTCCTTGTAGGTGTTGGCCACCGACTCCATGTAGGTTCCGTGCCACTCGGGGAAGAACAGGTCGAAGAAGGGCCGCGCGGCCCGGAACGTATCCCAGTAACCGTTGTCGGTATGCATGCGTCCGGAGCATACCTCCCCGCTGAAAGGGCTGTAATGGTGCATATTCCCCTCGGCGTCGTATTCGAAGAATTCGCGGGGATAGAGGAACATGCGGTAAAGCGCCGTGTAGAACATCCGCACATTGTCCAGGTCGTCCATGCCGTCGTCCTTGACCCGGAAGCGGCCGAGACAGTCGTTCCACTCCGCACGCCCCTCCTCGCACAGCTCGTCGAAACTTCGGTCGCCGATCTCGCGGGCCAGCGTGATCTCGGCCTGCTCGAAACCGATGAACGAAGAGGCTATGCGGGCCTGCACCTGTTCGCCCCGTTCGGTGGCGAAGCTGACCACGGCGCCCGTCCGCCGGGCATCCGCCTCGTCCGCGCCCGGTAAGAATCCGTCGTCCTTCCACACCGAAAAATCCCGGAACGGCCGGTCGAAAACGATCACGAAATAGTTCCTGAAATTGTCGGGAGCTTTCTTGCCGCTGTGGTAATACTGCGTGGTATAGCCGATTACCTTGTTCTC